>CALXGW010000001.1 GCA_944387965.1 uncultured Anaerotruncus sp.
TTTTTCTCCTAATCTTATAAAAATGGACCGGCGTTTTTTAAAACGCCGGTCCATTTTGCCGTAAACGTGCGGGAAATGCCAAACAAATGCCGGGGAATGACCCCAAAAACGCCGCCTTTGAGGGCAGGCGTTTTTTTGGATGGTTACATGCGAACGGTCAGCCGATCTGGAAAAAAGCGGCAATCTTGCCCAAGATGAACAGGACGCCCACTGAAAGCACGCAATAAAGCAGGATGCGCCAGGTGGGCGGCGTGGGGCGCTGGAAAAAAGACATAGCGATACACTCCTTATCAATATTTCCGTTGCGGATAAAAGTCATACTGTTTTACCATGCGCATGGGAAGCGGACGGCATGGGGATAAATTTAGGTAATATTATACCATCTTTCGGGAAAAAGGGAAAGGGACAGGAATTTGGCTGTACAGAATCAAAAGAATATGTTATACTCTGGGTATGAAAAAGCGACGTTTGTTTTATCCGGCTGAAAGTTTTTGGGGACGGGCAGCGCAGTTGGCGGTGTTTGCCGTCCTGCTCATAGCCGTCGTTTTGGTGGTCGGGAAAATCGGGTATCGGTGCCCGCTGCGGTGGACGGTTGGGATCGAATGCCCTGCCTGCGGGATCACACGGGCGGCGCTGGCGCTGCTCCGGTTGGATTTTGCCGGGGCGCTGCGGCTGAACCCGCTTGTTTTTGTGGTGTGCGCGTATGCTGTATGGGGCGGCGCCGCCTGGCTGCTGGGCCGCGCGGAATGGCTGCATGCCAGGATGGCGTGGCGTATTTTTATTTGCCTCTTTTTTATTTGGTGGGCAGTCAAGATCGGGCGGTTCTTTTTGGGGGACTATCCGCAGCTGCTGGAGCCGCAGGCATTGCTGCCGCGTTTGTTCGGATGGATCCGGACGCGGCTGCCAGGCTGAGGGCCGGGCTGCCGGGGGTGTTTTTTATGAAGCGGATGCTTTACAGATATTTTAGAACAGGTTGGAGGTCATGCAAATGTTTTCTGGGATGATGGATACCATTGGCTTTGTTTCACGCACCGACCCTGAGGTGGGGGCGGCAATGCAGCGCGAATTGGCCCGGCAGAGAAGGAATATCGAGCTGATCGCGTCTGAGAACATCGTCAGCCCGGCGGTAATGGCGGCGATGGGTTCGGTGCTGACCAACAAATATGCGGAAGGTTATCCCTCTAAGCGGTATTATGGCGGTTGCGCCCATATCGACGAGGTGGAGAATATCGCCATCGAGCGTGCGAAAAAGCTGTTTGGCGCAGAACATGTGAATGTGCAGCCCCATTCGGGCGTGCAGGCCAATGTTGCGGTCTATTTTGCGCTGCTCGAACCGGGCGACACGGTGCTTGGCATGAGCCTGGCCGATGGCGGGCATCTGACCCATGGGTCCCCGGTCAACATTTCCGGGAAATATTTTAAATTTGTGCCGTACGGCGTGGATGAAAAGACCCAGACGATCAATTATGACCATGTCCGGGAATTGGCGCTCGAGCATAAGCCGAAACTGCTTGTCGTGGGCGCGTCGGCATATCCGCGCGTATTCGATTTTGAGCGTCTGAGCAACATCGCCAAAGAGGTGGGCGCATATCTGATGGTGGATATGGCGCACATCGCCGGCCTGGTTGCGACCGGCGAGCATCCTTCCCCGATCCCGTATGCGGACGTTGTCACCACGACCACCCATAAGACCCTGCGCGGGCCGAGGGGCGGTATGATCCTGTGCAAGGAAGAACTGGGCAAAAAGATCGACAAGGCCATCTTCCCTGGCACCCAGGGCGGCCCGCTGGAACATATCATTGCGGCGAAAGCAGTCTGCTTCGGCGAGGCGCTCAAACCGGAATTCAAAGAGTATCAGCGGCAGATCATCCGCAATTGCCAGGCGCTGGCCAATGCGCTGAAAAAATACGGGTTCAACCTGATTTCCGGCGGCAGCGACAACCATCTGATCCTGCTCGACCTGCGCAATTTCCACATCACCGGCAAGGAATTGGAAAGACGGCTGGATGAGGTGTATATCACTGTCAATAAAAACGCCATCCCCAACGACCCGGAAAGCCCGTTTATCACCAGCGGTATCCGCATCGGTACGCCTGCTGTGACCACCCGCGGGTTTGTAGAGGAAGATATGGAGAAAATCGCAGAATTTATCTATCTGACCTGCACCGATTTTGAAAATAAGGCGGATGAGATCCGTGCCGGCGTGGAAGCGCTGTGCGCGAAATACCCGCTGTACGACTGAGGATTACAGGGCAGCAGGTTTTAATCAGGCTTATCAGCACGCAATGCAGCGCGGCGGCTTGTGCCGCCGCGCTGTTTGGCGATACAGGCAGATTATGCCGGCCCCGGCTCGCGGCAGCCCGGGCCATGGCAGAAAGGCATGGTGGTCGATGTGAACGCGCCGTTGGCGGACCGGATCCGTCCGCAGACACTGGACGATGTGGTAGGGCAGGAGCATCTGCTGGGCAAGGGCAGGGTGCTGCGCCGGATGATCGAGAGCGGCAACATCCCCAATTTGATCTTTTATGGGCCGTCGGGCGTGGGCAAAACGACGGTCGCTTCGATCATTGCCAAAAAAGCCGGGAAAAAGCTTTATAAACTCAACGGCACCACCGCTTCCACAGCGGATATCCGGGAGGTGGTGGCTGGATGTGATACCATCGAGGGCCTCAACGGGGTGCTGCTCTATCTGGATGAGATCCAATACCTCAATAAGAAACAACAGCAGAGCCTGCTGGAATTTATTGAAAACGGGTCGGTCACCCTGATCGCCTCCACCACCGAAAACCCATATTTTTATGTGTATAACGCCATCCTTTCCCGCAGCACGGTTTTTGAATTCAAATCGGTCCCGCAAAAAGAGGTGGAAAAAGCGGTCGGGCGGGGGTTTTCGATCGCAAAGGACTATTATGGCGGCGAATTTTCGGTTGAACCGGGGGTGGAGGAATACATCGCCCGCGCATGCGGCGGGGATGTGCGCAAAGCGCTCAATGCGGTGGAGATGCTGGCGATCGCATCAGCCGGCGGGACAGTCACGCTGGAAGACGCCAAAGAGGTGGCGCAGAAGAGCGCCAACCGGTATGACAGGGCAGGGGACGAACATTACGACCTGCTTTCTGCATTGCAAAAATCCATCCGGGGTTCGGATGAAAATGCAGCGCTGCATTATCTGGCGCGGCTGCTGGATGCAGGCGACCTGCTTTCCCCGTGCAGGCGGCTGCTGGTGATCGCGTCGGAGGATGTGGGGATGGCATACCCGCAGGCGATCGCGATCGTCAAAGCCTGTGTGGATGCGGCTGTCCAGCTGGGGCTGCCGGAGGCAAGGATCCCGCTGGGACAGGCGGCAGTACTTTTGGCCACGGCGCCCAAGTCCAACTCGTCCTACATGGCGATCAACCGGGCAATGGCTGACGTACAGGCCGGGAAAGGCATCGGGTTCCCGCGGTGTTTGCAGAACAAGCATTATGATGGGGACGATGTTGAAAAGAAGGGGCAGTTTTACCTTTACCCGCATGATTTCCCGGGACATTTTGTTTTCCAGCAATACCTGCCGCAGGACCTGGTAGGGACGGTCTATTACCAGTTTGGGGAGAATAAGACCGAACAGGCGGCGAAAGCTTACCGGGAGAAGCTTTTGCAGCAGGCGCGGGAAGCGCAGGATAAAAAAGGGAAAACGCCGGGCTGAACCGGACGGACACAAAAGCCCTGCCGCAGTGCATGATGCTTGCGGCAGGGCTTGTTTTTACGGTTTGCACGGGCTGTCAGTGCTGGGAGAATACCGTTTCGATCAGCCGTTCGGAACAGCTGGGGGAATATTGCCAGCGGTCGATATGTCCTTCTGTCAGGAAATACGGGGTGGGCGGGGCCTGGTAAGCGGCTTCAAAGGCATCGACAATGATAAGCTTCGCCTTCATTTTTTCCGGGATCAGGCTTTTAATATAGACGCTCGCATGCTGCCCGGCCCGGATCCCCTCTTTGGGTTCGGCCAGGCCGGCAAGGTTGGGGGCCAGCTCGACAAATACCCCGTAGTCCTCCACCGAGCGCACGATACCGGCGACCGTTTCGCCGGGGGAGAAACAGGCGGCATTCTGTTCCCAGGTGCCGAGCAGTTCTTTATGGGAGAGGAAGACCCGCCCGTCTGGATCGACCTGGCGGACAACGGCTTTGATATCCTGGCCGGTATGGAAGCGGTCGCGCGGATGGGAGATGCGGCTGATCGAGATGGCGTCGATGGGGATGAGGGAGGAGATCCCGCAGCCGATATCCACAAAACAGCCGAAATTTTCCAGATGGGTGACCCGGGCGTCGATGATGTCCCCGGGGGAAAGGTTTTTTATGTATTCGCGCAGGCAGTCCTCCTGGACTGCGCGGCGGGAAAGCTGCGGGATGGTGACGCCGTTTTCCGTGCGGGTGAAGCCGGTGATTTTATAGCAGACGGGCTTGTTGACCCGGGAAATGATCGCAATGTCGCGGGTGGAGCCTTCTGCGATCCCGATTGCGCTTTCAAGCCGTGGGATGATGCCGCGCCAGGCCCCCATATCCACGATCAGGTTGTGCCCGGCGTCGCAGATGATGGCGCGGCTTTCCAAAATTTGCCCGGAAGCGGCCGCTTCCTGCATTGCTGCGAGGGAACGGAAGGCTTGCCGGTTGGAGGGCAGGTCGGTCAGCATACCTTCTGGCTTGTAAATTGACATTTTAAAAAACCTCCTCTTTGCACATGTCATACTATATGCGCCAGACAGGGATGGTATGCCCGAAGGGGTTTGGGGAGAAAATATTTCCGGCGGTGTCCTTGCGTATGTATGGGAAGTTTTGTATAATAAATACGAAAAGAAAGCGGGGGATTGTATGGATGTGCAGGTAGGGGATATTTTACAGATGAAAAAAGCGCATCCCTGCGGGGGGAATATGTTCAGCGTCAAGCGGGTGGGGATGGATTTCCGTATCCATTGCGATACCTGTGGGCATGAAGTGATGGTGCCGCGGGCAAAAGTGGAAAAAAACATCAAAAAGATTTTCCGTGGGGGTGTGGAGGTCGAGAAAAACCCACCCAAGCCATCCAAAACAACCGGATAAGGAGCCAGGCCATGTTGGATAAATTGCAGGCGGTGGCGTCCCGTTACGACGAGTTGGGGCATAAGCTGTCCGAACCGGGCGTGACCGGGGACGCCGGGCAATACGCCGCTTTGATGAAGGAATATAAACGGCTCGGGCCGATCGTCGAAACCTATCAGAAATACCGGGACGCCCAAAACGCATATGAAGAAGCCAAAGGGATGCTCGAGGAAACCGGCCAGGAAAAGGAATTGCGGGAGCTGGCGCAGGAACAGTATGACAGCGGGCGCGGGCAGATGGAAGAATATGCCCAGCAGCTGAAGGTCCTGCTGCTGCCGCACGACCCCAACGATGAAAAGAACGTCATCATGGAGATCCGCGCCGGCGCAGGCGGCGAAGAGGCGGCGCTGTTTGCAGCGAGCTTATACCGCATGTATACGATGTATGCCGAACGGCAGGGCTGGAAAAGCGAACTGCTCGGCGCAAACGAAACCGAATTGGGCGGTTATAAGGAGATCAGTTTTTCCCTGGAAGGGGAAGGGGT
>CALXGW010000002.1 GCA_944387965.1 uncultured Anaerotruncus sp.
AGGTAGATCCCCCAAAACGGAGACGGGCATGGTGGAAATCCCAGGTATCGAGCGTAAATGCGTCCTTGTGGACGTCCAAAAGGCCGATCCGCTGCATTTCCGTCAGCAGCATTTCCCCGGTTTCAGATTCGGCTTGGGAACCTGCCGTCCGGTAGCCGAGTACCGGGTTGGTACGGAAACGTTCCATCTGTTTTGCCAGCTGGCAGGAATATGCGACGTCGATCCGGGACAGATATGCTTTTTGTGCATCGGCCAAAGTTTTCATCGGTACGCCCTCCTTCGATCGGTTTACAATTGGATGCCGTATACTGCCTGTGCATTCCGGCAGGTCATATCCAGCAGCGCCTGCGGGTCGGTACCCCGCAGCGAAGCCAGCCGTTCGGCGGTCAAAGCGATCATGGAAGAATCGCACCGGCGGCCGCGCATCGGTTCCGGGGACATATACGGGCAATCGGTTTCCAGCAGAAGGCGGTCATCCGGGATGAGCGCGGCCGCTTCCAGGGTTTTCCGCGCGTTTTTAAAGGTCACTGCCCCGCCGAACGCGATATACATCCCCAGTTTGAGGATTTCCTTTGCCATTTCCGCGCTGCCGGAATAACAATGCAAAATCCCCTTGGGCCGGTATTTTTGCAGCAGCTGCAGGGTATCCGCATGCGCCTCCCGGTCATGGATAATGACCGGAAGCCCCAGATCGTTTGCAAGGGCCAGCTGGGCTGCAAAGACCTCCCGTTGGGTTTCCCGGGGGGAAAAATCATAGTGGTAGTCCAGCCCGATCTCCCCGATGGCGACCACTTTGGGATGCTGCGTATAACCGGCCAGCCGCTCGCAGTCGCCGCCCTGCCATTCGCTGGCGGAATGGGGGTGTACCCCGGCGGAACAATACACATAATCATATGCCTGCGCCAGATGTAGCCCGCTTTCACAGCTTTCCATATCGCAGGCGGCATTGACAACAGCGCACACCCCCTGGGAAGGCAGACGGCTTAACACCTCGGCACGGTCGGGATCAAATTTTTCATCGTCATAATGGGCATGGGTATCGAAAATATTCTGGTACATATCTGCTCTCCTTCACAGAAAAACGGGCATACTGCAAACGTTTTGGTTTACAGTATGCCCGGATGGGTTGCCTTTTCGGGAGAAGGCGCGCCGCCGGGCGCACCGCCCAAACGCGCTGGGGCCAGTTGCTGCGGTCAGCGTACAGTCGAACCGCAGGGGACCGAATCGTCCACAAACAGGACTTTTACATCATTTTCCCCGGCATCGGCCGCGAGGATCATGCCGTTGGATTCCACCCCGCGCAGTTTAGCCGGTTTCAGGTTGGCCACGATAACCACCTTTTTGCCGACCAGCGCATCCGGCTCATACCACGGATGGATGCCGGAAACCACCTGGCGGCCGGTTTCGGTGCCGTCATCCAGCTGGAGCCGCAGCAGTTTGTCCGCTTTCGGCACCGGCTCGCAGGCAATCACCTTTGCCACCCGCAGCTGCACCTTCGCAAAATCATCAATCGTAATCAGCGAAGCGACCCCCTGTGCGGCTTTCTTTTCAGGCTGTTTGGCGGGCTGGGCCTTTTTCTGTTCCGCCGCTTTCTTTTCCTTTTCCGCTTCCAGCGCAGCCAGCTCTTTGGCAACGTCGATGCGCGGGAACAGGCCGGCTTGTTTATGGACGGTCACATCTGCCGGGAGCAGGCCGTAGGTGCCGGCTGATTCATAGCTGGTGACGTCGCTGCCTGCGCCGATCTGTTCAAAGATTTTCGGCGCAGTGGCCGGCATGAACGGGGTCAGCAGGATGCCTGCGATACGCACGCACTCCAACAGGTTATACAAAACAGTCGCCAGCCGCGGGTTATTTGCCTTGTCTTTTGCAAGCACCCAGGGGGCAGTTTCGTCGATATATTTGTTGGTGCGGGAGATCAGTTTGAAAATTTCGATCAGCGCGTTCTGGAAGGCATAGCTTTCCATCTGCGCGTCATATTTTTCCTTCAGCGCTTTGGCGATCGAGATCACTTCTTCATCGACCGGCTCGGATTTGCGTTCGGTGGGCAGGGTGCCCCCAAAATAGTTTTCCACCATCGAAACCGAACGGGAAACCAGGTTGCCCAGGTCGTTGGCCAGGTCGGCATTAATGCGGGTAATCAGCCCTTCATTGGAGAACAGGCCGTCCGAGCCGAACGGGAACTCCCGCAGCAGGAAGTAACGGATCGCATCCACCCCATAGCGGTTGACCAGTACGACCGGGTCGACGACGTTGCCTTTCGATTTGCTCATTTTGCCGCCTTCCAGCAGCAGCCAGCCATGCCCGTACACCTTTTTTGGCAGCGGCAGGTCGAGCGCCATCAGCATAGCCGGCCAGATGATGGTATGGAACCGCATAATCTCCTTGCCGACAAAATGCACGTCAGCCGGCCAGTATTTTTCAAAATCATGATATTTACTGTTGCCGTATCCCAGGGCGGTGATATAGTTGCTGAGTGCATCCACCCAGACATAAACCACATGTTTGGGGTCGAAGGTGACCGGGATGCCCCATTTGAAGGAGGTACGCGAAACGCACAGGTCTTCCAAGCCGGGTTTGATGAAGTTGTTGACCATCTCGTTCAGACGGCTCTGGGGCTCCATAAAGTGCGGGTTATCCTCATACAGTTTGACAAGGCGGTCGGAAAAGGCGGAAAGCTTGAAGAAATACGCTTCCTCCTCCGCGTCGGTCACTTCGCGGCCGCAGTCCGGGCATTTGCCGTCCACCAGCTGGCTTTCGGTCCAGAAGGACTCGCAGGGGGTGCAGTATTTGCCCTTATAGGCGCCTTTATAGATATAGCCCTTGTCATAGAGCTGCTTGAAAATCTTCTGCACCGATTCCACATGGTAATCGTCGGTGGTGCGGATGAAGCGGTCGTTGGAAATATTGAGCAGCTTCCACAGGTCTTTGATGCCCGCGACCACCTGGTCGACATACTGCTGCGGGGTAACCCCGGCGTCCTGCGCCTTCTGTTCGATCTTCTGCCCATGCTCGTCGGTGCCGGTCAAAAAGAGCACGTCATAGCCCTGCATGCGTTTATAGCGGGCCATTACGTCGGTCGCTACCGTGCAGTAGCTGTGGCCGATATGCAGCTTGTCCGACGGGTAATAGATCGGTGTTGTAATATAGAAAGTTTTTCCATTTCCATTCATTTTGGATGATCCTCCTTACAGGCAGTATGCCCCTCGATGCAGTCAAACTCATACTGATATATTTTACCACAAATGGCTTAAAATGTATATCCCTTATTTTGAAAAAGCAGACGGTCAAAACGGCCTCATCCCGGAGGATCAGGCCGTTTGGTCATCGGTTTTATTTATGATAAAGCTTTTTGGTCTGATATTTCGGTTCGGAAGTGAGGTTGATCCCCAGTTTCTTGAACACGTTGACGTCCACCTGCGACAGGATGACCGAGGAATGGGCTTCACATCCGCGCAGCTTGTCCAGCTGGGCCATGGCGATTTCCGCCGTGGGGTTGGTCGCCGCCGAAATCGAAAGCGCAATCAGCGTTTCGTCCATATGCAGGCGGGGGTTATGGTTGCCCAGGTGATCCACCTTCAGATGCTGGATGGGTTCAATGATGATCGGGGAAATCAAATGGATATTGTGCCCGATCCCGCCGAGCACCTTCAGGGAGTTGAGCAATACCGCCGAAGACGCCCCCAAAAGGGCGGAGGTGCGCCCGGTGACGATGGTGCCGTCCGGCAACTGGATGGCTGCGGCCGGCGCGCCGGTGCTTTCCGCGCGGTCAAGCGCAGCCTGGGCCACTGCCCGGTGGGAAACATCCACCCCTGCTTTATTCATCAGCAGTTCCAGCTTATAAGGGGCCTCTTCCGGCCCGATGCCCATGCGCTGGTCGCAGAGGGCCTGGTAATAACGGCGGATGATCTCCTGGCAGGAAGCCTGGCAGACGACGTCATTGTCGACGATGCACATCCCAGCCATGTTGACCCCCATGTCGGTCGGGGATTTATAAGGGCTTTCGCCGGCAATACGGGTCAGGATGGCGTTTAAGACCGGGAAAATCTCGACATCCCGGTTATAGTTGACGGTGGTGACGCCGTATGCTTCCAGATGGAAGGGGTCGATCATATTCACATCGTTGAGATCGGCAGTCGCCGCCTCATAAGCGAGGTTGACCGGGTGGTTTAAAGGCAGGTTCCAGATCGGGAAGGTTTCGAATTTTGAGTACCCGGCTTTGATGCCGCGTTTATACTCATGATAAAGCTGCGAAAGGCATACGGCCATTTTGCCGCTGCCCGGCCCCGGCGCGGTCACGACCACCAGCGGGCGGGTGGTTTCGATATACTCGTTTTTGCCGTATCCGTCGTCGCTGACGATCAGCGGGATATTGGAGGGGTAGCCGGCGATCGGGTAATGCAGGTAGACTTTGACGCCCAGATGCTCCAAACGGTGTTTGAAGGCTTCCGCAGCCGGCTGGGCGGCGTACTGCGCGATCACTACGCTGCCGACATACAGCCCGATTGCGCGGAAAGCATCGATCAGGCGCAGGACGTCGACGTCATAGGTGATGCCCAGATCGCCGCGCACCTTGTTTTTTTCAATATCGGAGGCGTTGATGACGATCACGATCTCTGCGCTGTCCTTCATCTGCAAAAGCATCTTCATTTTGCTGTCCGGCGCAAACCCGGGCAGGACGCGGGAGGCATGGTAATCGTCAAACAGCTTCCCGCCGAACTCCAGATATAATTTGTTGCCCGATCTTGCAATCCGCTCGCGGATATGCTCCGATTGCAGCTTTAAATATTTTTCATTGTCAAACCCGATCTTCTGCATAGCTGTTCCCTTCCTGCCTGTAATTTCTGCGGATATATGCCTGCTTTTTGCCGGAAAGCCCATAAAAACGGGCGCCCGGCCGAGGATGGGCGCCCGAAAGATAAACCCGTTTATACCGGCAATGCCGCCTGTTTGCCCCGCTGCGCTTTTGGGCGATGGCTTTGGCGGGGACCGCCTTCGCGACGGCGTTTGGCAAATGCCGGCAACACCGGTACCCAGCCCCATTTTTTACCAGCCCACGCAGGCTTTTTTTACCTTCTGCTTTTTATTTTACCCAATCGGTGGATAAATTGCAACCGGCAAACACAAAAAAATCAAAAAGCCCGGTCCCCCGGCGGATCAGCATGGGGAAGAGGGGATACAGTCCGCCAGAGCGACATAAAGGTCGGAATAACGGTCGGAAAGGTAGCCGGCGACCGGGCTTTCTACACAGGCCCCCTCCGGGGAAGTGCGTACCGGCAGCCGCAGGCAGGCGCGCGCCCCTTCCCCAGGTTCCGAAAACAGGTGCAGTTCCCCGCCCAATGCGGCGGCTGCATGTTTGGCGATGCAAAGCCCCAGCCCATTCCCTGTGAAAGGCGCGCCGTCCGGCCCATAGGAGAAATACGGCTCAAACACATGGGGCAGTACATCCGGCGGGATGCCCGGCCCGTGGTCGGATACGGTGATCAGCAGGGAACTGCTGCTGCAGGACGCATGCACATCAATCCGCTTTTCTTCCCCGGAAAAGCGGCAGCTGTTGGAAAACAGGTTGAGCAGGATCAGGGAAAGCTGCCCGGGGTCGGTATAAAGGTATAACGACCCGCGCGGGATCACATAATGGAGGCAAATCCCCTGGGGCTCCAAAAGAATTTGGGCAGCTTCGCATAATTCCTGTAAAAAAGGCCAAAGTTCTATATTGCAAAGCTGGATCGGGTCCAGGCCGTTGATCTGCTGGGTGTAGATGGAGATCCATTTGCAGGTGCGGAAAATTTTATAGGATTCGGTATTGATCCGTTCCAGGTAGCCGGACACTTTCTGCCGCTCGTCCGGCGAAAGGCTGTCACAGCATTTGGTCAGCAGGTTCAGCGAGGAAAAAATCGCCGAAAGGCGGGAGCGGTATTGGCTGGAGAAAGCGGACAAGATCCGGGATACCCCTTCCGGGTGCATCCCGGAACCCTGGGAGGGGAGCTGCTCGACCTGGGCAAAATAGAGGTCTGCCTGGCCGGGCCGGGCCGGGTAAAAACGGATCTTGCGACCGGGGAACAGGCTATCCGGACCCACAGCCTGGAAGAAACCCCGCGCAGCGATCTCCTCAGCGACAGCCGGCAGGGAATATGCGCTTAAAAAGGTGCGCACGCCGTCCGGTTTGGCCAAAAAGGGCAAATCCCGGCAGACCGGCGGGCTTGCCCACAGCGGGAAGAATTCCCCGTCAGTCAAAAGGATCGGGATATTGGCGTTTTCATACATTTGGATGGCGCCGGAAAGGAAGGGATCGTCAAGAATATTCGGCATGGGCAGTTTCTCCAGATAAAGGGATCTTACGGCATATAGCCGCACAGATAGCATTTGAACATGAGCGCCGATTATACCCGGCAAAACAGCCGGACAATTATCGCGCGCAGGATGACAATTTTCGACAAAAGAAATATGGCTTTATTATAGTATAATCCTTAGTCGTTTTCAATAAAAACCGATGTATAAAAGCGGTAAGATTGAAAAAAATAAAGAAAATTGTTTAAGTTTTGACAAACATATTGTAGTTTTTTAAAATTTGGTATATTATTAAACCATAACAAAAACAGGAGGTTGTTTCCAATGGCAGTAAAAGTTGGCATCAATGGTTTTGGGCGCATCGGCAGGCTTGTTTTTCGTGCTGCGGTTGCACAGCCGGAAAAGTTTGAGATCGTAGGCATCAACGACCCGTTTATCGATGTGGATTATATGGTCTACATGACCAAGTATGATACCATGCACGGCCGGTTTAAGGGCGAAGTCTGCTCCAAAGACGGCAAATTCTTCGTCAACGGCAAACAGATCGCCGTTTATGACAAAATGAACCCGGCAGAGATCCCGTGGAGCGAATGCGGCGCGGACTATATCGTTGAGTCCACCGGCGTTTTTACTACCACTGAAAAAGCTTCTGCGCATTTCCAGGGCGGTGCAAAGAAAGTTGTCATCTCCGCTCCTTCCGCTGACGCACCGATGTTCGTCATGGGCGTCAACCAGGATAAATACACCAAGGATATGAAGGTTGTTTCCAACGCTTCCTGCACCACCAACTGCCTGGCTCCGCTGGCCAAAGTCATCAACGACAATTTCGGTATCGTTGACGGCCTGATGACCACCGTCCATTCCACCACCGCAACCCAGAAGACGGTGGACGGGCCTTCCAAGAAAGACTGGAGAGGCGGGCGCGCTGCTGCGGGCAACATCATCCCCTCCACCACCGGTGCCGCCAAAGCAGTAGGCAAGGTAATCCCGGAACTCAACGGCAAACTGACTGGTATGGCGTTCCGTGTCCCGACCCTGGATGTTTCGGTTGTCGACCTGACTGTCAACCTGGCAAAATCCGCCAGCTATGACGAGATCTGCGCCGCAGTGAAGAACGCTTCCGAAACCACCATGAAGGGCATCCTGTCCTACACCGATGAGATGGTCGTTTCCTCTGATTTCCTCGGCGATGCGCACACCTCCATCTTTGATGCAAAGGCTGGTATCGCGCTGACCGACAAATTTGTCAAACTGGTTTCCTGGTACGACAATGAGTGGGGCTACAGCAACAAGGTCCTGATGCTCATCGGCCATATGGCTGAAGTCGACGCACAGTGATTCTGCGTTTGGCGTAAAAAAGTTTAAAACAATAAAGCCAGCGCCCTTCCCGCTATCCATGGCAGCGGGAAGGGCGTTTTTTTATATTTGCAGGTCCGGTAAATGGCGGTTGGACAGGATTTTTCCCGCAGATTACAGATTCTATACCGGTTCGACAAATTGGGCGTGGTAGAATAACCACAAAGTGGTAATTTATGGCCAGGGTGATCCGCGGCGTATATGGACCGGCGCTGCTCCCGCCCGGATAGCCAATTTTGCCCGCCGCTGTCCGGATGGCAAAATATGGGTATGCGCAAACGCCTGGCGGCGATCAGGGCGGGAAGCGGCTGGCAGCGGGGCTGCCTGAGGCCATACAGGCAGGATCACAAACCAATTTGGTGGATTTTCTAGGATTCATAGAATAATTATGTATAAAATAGATAAATTAAGAATTTTTTTTGCCAAATTTTATTGAAAAATGTACAAATTATACTTGAAAAAGAGAAGACAAGCTGGTAAAATACAATAAAGGGAGGTGATGGCAATGGCCAAGTCCAAAGACAATCTGCCGTTGTACCTATTCCATCAAGGGACGAACTACAAATCGTATGAGTTCCTGGGCGCACATCCTTGTAAAAAAGGGAGGTCGCAGGGATATATCTTCCGTGTATGGGCGCCAAACGCGCAGGAAGTTTCGGTCGTCGGGGACTTCAACGGCTGGCATCCGGGCAAACACCCGATGGAACGGCTGGAAAACAGCGGCGTTTGGGAACTGTTTATCCCGAAACTCAAACAGTATGATATTTATAAATACTGCATCAAAACCCAGGATGGCCGGCAGCTGATGAAAGCGGACCCGTATGCCTTCCATGCCCAGACGCCGCCGGAAACAGCGTCCAAGCTGTATGATATTTCCGGCTATGAATGGGGCGACGGTAAATGGCGCGAGCAGCGTAAAGGCAACAACCCTTACCGCAGCCCGATGAATATTTATGAGATGCATCTGGGGTCCTGGCGCAGATATCCCGACGGGAACCCCTACGATTACCGGAAGGTTGCGGAGGAATTGCCGGCATATCTGGTGGAAATGGGCTTTAACTATGTGGAATTCATGCCGTTGATGGAATTCCCGTATGATGGGTCCTGGGGATACCAGGTGAGCGGGTATTATGCCCCGACTTCCCGCTTCGGTACGCCGCATGATTTCATGTACCTGGTCGACCGGCTGCATCAGGCCGGGATCGGTGTGATTATGGACTGGGTGCCCGCGCATTTCCCAAAGGATGCGCATGGGCTGTATGAATTCGATGGGCAGCCGCTCTATGAGTATCAGGACGTACATAAGCGCGAACATGCCCATTGGGGCACCCGCGTATTCGATTTTGGACGTAATGAGGTGGAATGCTTCCTCGTTTCAAATGCGATGTACTGGATCGAGCAGTACCATATCGATGGGCTGCGGGTGGATGCGGTTGCGTCCATGCTTTATCTCGATTACGGGCGCGAGGATTGGGAATGGCTGCCGAATATCAACGGCGGCAAGGAAAACCTCGAAGCGGTCGCATTTTTGCAGAAACTTAACACCGAAGTGCTGACGGCGTTCCCTTCGGCTTTGATGATTGCGGAGGAATCCACCACCTGGCCGATGGTGACAAAACCTGCGCATGTGGGCGGGCTGGGGTTCAATTTCAAGTGGAACATGGGCTGGATGAACGATATGCTGGCGTATACTTCGCTGGACCCGGTCTACCGCTGCTACAACCACGACAAGCTCACTTTCAGCTTTTTCTATGCCTTCAGCGAGAATTTCATCCTGCCGGTTTCGCATGACGAGGTGGTGCATGGGAAATGCTCGCTCATCAACAAGATGCCAGGGGAATATGCGATGAAATTCGCAGGTATGCGCACCTTCCTGGCTTACATGATGGCGCATCCCGGCAAAAAACTGCTGTTTATGGGCTGCGAGTTTGCACAGTTCATCGAATGGAACTATAAGCAGCAGCTGGATTGGCTCCTTCTGGACTATGAAACCCACCGGCAGATGCAGGCGTTTGTCAAGGCGCTCAACCATTTCTATCTGGAAACCCCCTGCTTCTGGCAGGTGGATGATTCGTGGGATGGGTTCAGCTGGATCGCACATGACGACCATGCCCAGAATATCATCGTGTTTAGGCGGATGGATGAAAAGGGCAATGAAATCGTTGTGCTTTGCAATTTCGCCCCGGTGACACGGGAAAATTACCGGATCGGCGTACCGGCCGCTACCTCTTATGACGAGATATTCAACACCGATGATGTGCGGTTCGGCGGCAGCGGTGTCGTCAACAAAGGCGCTATCCGGGTGAAGAATGTCGCTGACCATGCGTATAAGCAGTCGATCACCCTGACGGTACCGCCGCTGGCAACCATCTTCCTCAAAGGACGGCCGAAAAAGGTGAAGGTGGAGCCGGTCAAAAAGCAGGCGAAAGCTGCACGTGGGACCAAAGCAGGCGCAGCCGGCAGCGGCGCGCAAAAAAATAAAAAGTAGCAGAGATTACCAAGGAGGGTGTTAGATCATGTTTTGCAAAAAAGAATGGATCGCCATGCTTTTAGCGGGCGGCCAGGGCAGCAGGCTCTATACACTGACGCGCAACCTCGCCAAACCGGCAGTGCCGTTCGGCGGGAAATACCGCATCATCGATTTCCCGCTTTCCAACTGCGTCAATTCCGGGATCGATACGGTCGGCGTGCTCACCCAGTATCAGCCGCTTGTCCTCAATGAGTATATCGGCAACGGGCAGCCGTGGGACCTCGACCGGAGCAACGGGGGGGTATTCGTGTTGCCCCCGTATCAGAAGAGTTCCGGCTCCGACTGGTACACCGGTACGGCCAACGCCATCTACCAGAATATCAATTTTATCGAGCGGTATGATCCGGAATATGTGCTGGTGCTTTCGGGCGACCACATTTATAAGATGGATTATGAAAAGATGCTCGCCTACCATAAGGAAAAAGGCGCCGACTGCACCATCGCAGTGCTGCAGGTGCCGATGGAGGAAGCATCCCGCTTCGGCATCATGAACACCTATCCGGACGGCACCATTTATGAATTTGAGGAGAAGCCTGCCCATCCCAAGAGCAACCTCGCTTCAATGGGTATTTACATCTTCTCCTGGGATAAGATGCGCGAATACCTGATCCGGGATGAACAGGACCCGTCCTCCCAGAAGGATTTCGGCAAAAACGTGCTGCCGGCAATGCTGGCCGATGGGCAGAAGATGGTCGCATATCCGTTCGAAGGGTATTGGAAGGATGTCGGGACGATCGACAGTTTGTGGGAAGCCAATATGGACCTGCTGGACCCGAATGTCCCGCTCGACCTGTATGACGACAGCTGGAAGATCTATTCCCGCAACCCGGTGATGCCGCCGCATTATATCGCGCAGGGCGCCAAGGTGGAAAATTCGATGGTGACCGAGGGCTGCAATATCGAAGGGGATATCGATTTTTCCATCCTGTTCTCCGGCGTGACGGTGGAGGCAGGGGCCGTTGTGCATGACTCGATCATCATGCCGAATACGGTGATCAAAAAAGGCGCAGTGATCGAATATGCCATCGTGGCGGAAAATTGTGTGATCGGGGAGGGCGCTGTCATCGGGCAGCGGCCGGAGGAGGTACCCGACCGGGATAACTGGGGCGTTACCGTTGTCGGCACCGGCGTCAATATCGGCAATGGCGCGGTGATACCGCCCAAATCCATGATAGACAAAGATATTGAGGGGGTGCGCTAAGCCATGAGAGAAAACAAGACGATGGGTATCATTTTCTCCAATATGCACGACAGCATGCTGGGCGCCCTGACCGAAGTGCGTACGACCGGGTCGGTGCCGTTCGGCGCCCGTTACCGCTTTATCGACTTCGTGCTTTCGAGCATGGTGAATTCCGATATCCAGGATATCGGTATCATTACCAAGAGCAATTACCGCAGCCTGATGGACCATGTGGGCGCGGGGCGGGATTGGGATCTTGCCCGCAAGCGCGGCGGCCTGGTGCTGCTGCCGCCGTTTGCAAGTTCAGCCGGGAATGGCATCTATCGGGGCAGGCTGGAAGCATTGGCCGGTGCATCGGGATATATCCGGTATAACGATGCGAAGTATGTCCTGCTTTGCGACTGCGACATCATTGCGAATGTCGACCTGCGCGACCTGATCAACACCCACATCCGTTCCGGCGCACAGATCACCATGATGTATAACCGCCAGGAGGTGCATCGGGAGAACCTGCGGGATACCACAGTGTTGTTCTGTGATCCGGAAACGATGGATATCACCGACATCCAGGTGCGCCCGGACATCAGCGGGACGCAGAATGTGTACATGGACACCATCCTGATTGAAAAGCAGCTGCTCGAACGGCTCATCAATGAGGGCAAGAGCCATGACAGCTATTCGCTGATCCGGCATGCGATCCAGCCGGCGCTTGGCAAGCTGGATATCAAAGGGTATGAGTTCAAAGGGTATGCAGCAAAAATTTCCGGCCTGAAGTCCTATCTGGCCGCCAATATGGACCTGCTCCGGCAGGAAGTCCGGGAAGAGCTGTTCCCGAAAGAGCGCCCGGTCTATACCAAGGTGCGCGACCAGGTGCCGGTGAAATATGGGCTTTCGGCCAAGGTATCCAACTCGTTGATTGCGGATGGGTGCATCATCAACGGTACGGTTGAAAACAGCATCATTTTCCGCGGGGTCAAGGTCGGCAAGGGGACGGTACTCAAAAACTGCATTGTGATGCAGAATACCTATGTCGGGGAAAATACGCATCTGGAATATGTGATTACCGATAAGGACGTATTGATTAAAGACGCCCGTACCCTGATCGGATGCGACACTTATCCCACCTATATCCCGAAGGGGAGTTCGATCTAAGCCTTTTAGCAGCGTGGCCGCATATGGGGGCAGGAGGATGCTCCGCCCCTGTATGCGGCCGTATTAAAATGGGAGGTGTTCTTTTATGAAAATCCTATATGCGTCTTCAGAAGCCACCCCGTTCATCGCGACCGGCGGGCTGGCGGATGTGGCGGGTTCTTTGCCGCGTGCGATTTGCGAGCAAAAACATGTGTGCCGGGTTGTCGTCCCGTTATACAGTGCAATCAAGCCGCAGTGGCGTGAAAAAATGAAATTCCTCTGCAATTTTTATGTGCCGCTGGGATGGCGCAACCAGTATTGCGGGGTTTTTGAAGCGACGGAAAATGGCGTAAAATATTACTTTTTGGATAATGAGTACTATTTTAAACGAGATGGCGGGATTTATGGCTTCTATGACGATGCGGAACGCTTCGCATTTTTCTCCAAAGCCATCTGCGAAATGATCCAGTATATCGATTTTGACCCGGATGTCCTGCATTGCAACGACTGGCAGACAGCGATGGCCCCGGTCTACCTCAACATGTTCTACCGGGATATCGAAAAATACCGCAGGATCAAGACGGTCTTCACCATCCACAACATCCAGTACCAGGGCAAATACGGGATGGAACTGGCCACAGATGTGCTGGGGCTGCCATATTATGCCGCTCCGACGATGATGTATGACGGATGCCTGAATATGATGAAGGCAGCCATTGAAGTCAGCGATTATGTGTCGACCGTCAGCCCGACCTATGCCAAAGAGATCACTGACCCGTGGTTCTCGCATGGGCTGGACCGGCTGCTGCGTACCCATCAGGGTAAACTGGTCGGAATTTTGAACGGGATTGATACAATTGGTTATAATCCACAGACCGATCCCGCGCTGTATGAGAATTATGATGCGGCTACCATCAGCAAAAAGGCGGTCAATAAGCAGGAATTGCAGAAGGCGATGGGCTTAAAACAGGATAAAGACGTCATGCTGATCGGTATCGTGACCCGGTTCGTCGCGCATAAAGGGATCGACCTGATCCAGTATATCTTTGAAGAGATGATGAAGCGGGAACTGCAGGTGACGGCGCTCGGTTCGGGGGATTATATTTTTGAAAGTTTCTTCCAGGAGATGCAGGCGAAATATCCGGGCCGTGTCGGGGTGAAGATCGGGTTTATCCCGGATCTGGCCCGCAAGATCTATGCCGGTGCGGATGTCTTCCTGATGCCCTCCAAGAGTGAACCGTGCGGATTGGCGCAGATGGTTGCGCTGCGGTACGGCACCCTGCCGATCGTGCGCGAAACCGGCGGCCTGAAGGATTCGATCACCGATATGGGCGACCCGAACGGCAACGGCTTTACCTTCAAGACCTACAACGCGCACGATATGCTTGGCGCAATCGACCGCGCATGCGGGCTGTATTACAACCGTCCGGAGTGGGATAAAGCGGTGCAGCAGGCGATGAAGAGCGATTTTACCTGGACCCGTTCGGCCAACCAGTACATCGATATGTATAAGAAGATTTTAGGGGAGCAGATCGGTTGAGTGCATGATCGTTCCCTCCCGCCGCATGGCCTGCACCGCAGGGGGCAGGCGCTTCCGGGGAATCCCGGGGCGGCATACGGGAAAAAGAGCAGATGGAAAATACCCGGCCCGTCAATCGGGCCGGGTATTTCGGCAAATTCGTCAAAAAGGATGCCGTGGACAGGTAGCACGCCTGTCCACGGCAGCTTTCTCTGTATAGGCAAATCACTTTACACAATCTGACGGGCATTTCCCACTGACCGCGCGGGAAATCCCAGCCAAATCGGGGTAGATGGCGATTTCCCGGTAGCCTGCGGATTCCAGCAGATGGGTTACCTGCTGCGCCTGGTCATACCCGACCTCGAAAGCGATCGCCCCGCCTGGCTTCAAAAGCGGGAGATAGAGGGAAGGCAGCGCGCGGTAGAAGTCATATCCGTCTGTGCCGCCGCAAAGGGCCATAAAGGGTTCCTGCTTTACATTTGCGTCGAGTGTTTCCATCTCATACTGCGGGATATAGGGCGGGTTGCAGATCACCAGGTCAAGCGGCGGCAGGGCGGGCGGATGCAGCACATCGCAGCGGATGGGCTTTACACGGCCGCCCATCTGCTGCACATTGTGCGCCAGATAGGGAAAGGCGTCCGGGGAAAGTTCCAGCGCAAACACCTGGGCGTCCGGGCAAAGGCTGGCCAGCGCCACGCCGACGCAGCCGCTTCCGGCGCACAGGTCGGCAATCACCGGCCGGGAAACCCCTTTGAGCAGCCCGGCCCCGGCCTGCACCAGCGTTTCGGTGTCGTAACGGGGGATCAGTACCCCTTTGCCGACCGAAAAGGGCAGGCCGAAAAATTCCCATTCACCAAGGATATATTGCAGCGGCTCGCCCCGGTGGTAACGCTGGACAAACGATTCGAACTGCGCGATCTGCATGGGGTCGGCCCGGGTTTGCCCTTCCAGCGGCAGGCGGGAGCGGGGGACCGAAAAAACCGACTCAAACAGCAGCGCAAGGTCGTGCGAGCAGCTGTCCTCCAGCGGGTCGGACGGCCCGCGCGGGGCCGCTTTCTGCCAGACTTCCTGCAATGTCATAAACAGCGCCCCTCAGCTGCCGTATTCGTCCTTACCATCCGCCGGGATGCAGGGCTGCATGGCGGCGATGGCCACTTCCAGTTGGCTTTCATCCGGCTCAAAGGTGGTGAGCCGCTGCAGCCAGAGCCCTGGGGCAGAGATGGCGCGGGTAAACGGGTTATCATGCCGTCCGGCAAACCGGATCACCTCATAAGCCAACCCGACCACCACCGGCAGCAGGGCTAGTTTCAGCAGCACCCGCATCCAAAGGCTGCTCCAGGTGACCACCGAAAAGACCAGGATAGAGATCACCAGTACGATTAAAAGGAAGCTGGTGCCGCAGCGGGGATGGAAACGGGTGTAATCCTTTGCGTTTTCCGGGATCAGTTCATCCCCCGCTTCATAGCAGGCGATGGTTTTATGTTCCGCGCCGTGGTATTGAAAGACCCGCTGGATATCCTTCAGACGGGTCACAGCAAACAGGTAGAGGATAAAGATCACGATCTTCAATAAGCCTTCCACAACCGTAAGCGCAAAATCAGGCGCCTGGAAAGCATTCCCGATGAATTTGACGATCGCCGCCGGGAGCAGCATGAACAGCCCGACTGCAATGATGACCGAAAGGATCGAAACCACCGCGTTAAAAAGCCAGGTCACCTTATCCCCCAGATGCTTTTCCAGCCACTGTTCAAATTTGGAGGGTTCTTCTTCCAGTTCTGTCCCGGAGATCTCAGCCGATTTCATCAGGCATTTGTAACCGGTCGCCAGGGAGGAAACCAGGTTTACCACCCCGCGGATGATCGGGACTTTGCTGTACCATCCGGACGCCCCGGTTTTCCAGGTTTCAACAGCGATGGTGCCGTCCGGTTTGCGGATGGCCATGGCCGAAGTATACGGCCCGCGCATCATTACCCCTTCGATCAGGGCTTGTCCGCCGATCGAAGTCTTTTTTAAACAAGGTTTCTCAGACAAAAAATCACCTTTTCTCAAAGTAAATAGCCAGGAAAAATATATTTTATTATTACATCAATTTATGAACAAATCAACCCTGTTCCAACGGCAGGGAGATGGTCACACGGGTACCGATATTTTCCCGTGAGGAAAGTTCCAGGCTGCCGCCGTGCATTGAAACGATTTCATCAGCAACGGCAAGCCCGATCCCGGAACCGCGGCGGGTGGAATTGGCTTTGAAAAATTTTTCCTTTACCTTTGGCAGGTCGCTCTCTTTAATGCCGCAGCCGGTGTCAATGACCGAAATGCGGATATATGATTCGGAAAGGTCCACCCGCACGGTCACGCTGTCCCCGCTGTCGGAATATTTCAAAGCATTGTCAATGATATTGACGAACACCTGGCGCAGGCGGTTGCGATCCCCCAGATAGGGGACGATCGCATCCGGTTCCTCGTAGATCAAGCGTTTATGCTCGTGTTTGGCGCGTTCTTCATACATCATCACCGTATCCGAAAGTTCTGCGATGATGTCCATTTTTTCCTTATGCAGCTGCATCCGGCCGCTCTGCAGCCGGCTGAAATCCAGCAATTCCTCCACCATCTGCGCCAGGCGCTCGGTTTCGCTGTTGATGACCCGCATGCCTTTCCCGAACATTTCCGGGTCGACATCCCCCTTCATATCGGTCAGCGTTTCCGCCCATCCCTTGATCGCGGTCAGCGGGGTACGCAATTCATGCGATACTGAAGAAATGAAGTCGTTTTTCATCTTTTCATTGGCGGATAGTTCTTCCGCCATATAGTTGATGGTATCACACAATTCCCCGATCTCATCGTCGTTTTTCTTATGCAGCCTGGCGCCGAAATCCCCATGTGCGATCCGCCGGGCGGTTTCGCCTACCTCGCCGACCGGATTTACGATTGAATTGATGAAGTACGAACTGGAAAAGATGACGAAAAAGATAATTGCCACGCCGATCAGGGTAATAATCAGGATAAACAGGATGATCTGCTGGTCCACCTGTTCGAGCGATACGGCAAAACGCATCGCCGCCAGCTGCTGGTTCTGGACGGGGGAAACCACGGTGATCGCCATGATTTTTTCACCGTTGACAATGTCGATCATCTCGGCAGTCCCGCTGTTGGACTGGAGGGCCTCATAAAAATCCGGCATATAGATCGACTGCCCGGCTTCAAAACCGCTGGAAGTAAAGATGATCTGGCTATCCGGGTCGACGGCCATCAATTCCATCCGGTCGCGCTCCTGGAAGTTTTCCACCATGCTGCGCACCTGGGCGATGAAGGTGGTGGAACTGTCCTCTGAAAAGGCAGTCAGCTGGCTGGCGACCAGGTTGACCTGCGCCATGATCGCGGAACGGACATTGTTATAATAGAACGCGCGGATCCCGAACGAAAAACCGATCTCCAGCGCGACCAGGATCACCATAATGATGCTCAGGTTATTGAACAGCCATCGTTTGGTAATTTTTTTCGCAGCCATCCGGCGCCCTCCTTCCTTTCAAAATCAGACGGGGGAAAACCCAGTTTACCGTCGGCCCGGCTTTTTTACTGCACCCACTTATAGCCGAAGCCCCATACGGTCAGCAGGTATTTCGGGTTGGACGGCTCATCCTCCAGTTTCATGCGCAGGCGGCGGATATTGACGTCGACGATCTTGATATCCCCGAAATACCCTTCGCCCCAGACCTTATTCAGGATATCCTGACGGCTCAGGGCGGTATTGGGGTTATTGAAGAAATATTCCAGGATTTGGTATTCCACCTGGGTGAGTTCCAGGCTGCGCCCGCTTTTGGAAACGGTGCGGCTTTTCAGGTTGAGGACAAACGGGCCGGACACCAGTTCGGTCGGCGCCTGCGGCTGGGCGCGTTCCGATGCCATGGTGACCCGGCGGTGGATGGCGTCCACACGGGCGACCAGTTCGGAGGGGGAAAACGGCTTGGTCACATAATCATCCGCCCCCAACATCAGCCCGCTGACCTTATCCATCTCCTGGCCTTTGGCGGTGAGCATGATGATGCCGACCGCCTGGTTTTTTTCCCGGATCCGGCGGCAGACTTCAAACCCATCGATCCCGGGCATCATGACATCCAGCAGGATCACGTCAAAATAATTGGGGTTGCTGTCAAAAACCTGCATGGCTTCCTCGCCGTTCGGCACATCCACAACTTCATAACCCGAACGTTTGAGGTTGATGACTTCAAAATCGCGGATTACGTCTTCATCTTCCACAACAAGTACACGTTTCATCTTAAAACTCCTTTGCCCAGATATTTTTAGCTGTTACAGCAGCGAGAAAAGTTCATTTTTCAGTTGATCGACGGTGATGGCCAATGTGCTGACCGGGTTTTCCGGCACATACCCATAATAGTTGAAAACCCCGCGCGGTTCACACAGCTGCACATAGCTTTCCAGGAATTTATCCTGGTAGCTGTTCTGGTTGACCACTCTTACCCGGGCGAGCTCCCCGGACAGATCCTCCAGCGGGTTCTTCTGGTTGGGGTTATAGGTGATAAACCGCCATTCCCCGTTTTCAAGCTGGTTGACCACCGTCACATTCCCGACCCATTCCTCCGGGAATTTTACCAGATAGCCCGCGTCCCGGTTGAAGGCTGCGGCAAAGACCCGGTTGAGCTGTTCTTCCTGAAGCTGGTGATATTCGGTGAGATAAATGATCTCATCCTGTTCTTCATACCCAGGCATCGGCTGGGCGGTCGGGATCTCAATGATATTGTCATTGTTGATATCCGCGCACACGGGCGCCGCCGGGCTTTCCGAACTGGAAGCCGTATTGCTGCGGTAAGTCTGTTCATACAGGGTGGGGAAATCCGAAAGGTCCTCCCCGCCTTCTTCCAGATCATCCGGGTTATGGGACATATCCTGGGAGATCACCGGGGTAAGCTGCCCCTCAGTGATGGTGAAGACTTCGGTGACCAGTTCATCCCCAGATAACAGTTCATCGATAAAGATTCCGCGTCGAGCGCTGCGGGGGGAGATACGCCCGGCCGTCACACCTGCAAACTGGACGATGGAATCCGAAAGGGAAAGCTGGTTGGTGATCCCGATGCCATAACCGGTATAGGAGATCCCTTTGATTTTGGAGGTACGCTGGTGGTTGGTCAGCAGGAAAACGTCGTCCAGGCCATCGTTATCCAGGTCATAAATCAGGTAGCTGTTGAACGCCGCGTCCTCCCGGGCATAATTGAGCAGGCTGACCAATTCCCCGCTGCCGTCGCCATCGCCGTCCTGGTAGGAATAAATCCCCATGGTCATCACATCGTCCTCCGGGTTGCCCCAGCCAATCACGACATTTACGGCATCCGGCCCGGAGATATTGGCAAAGGACACGAATTCAACGTCCCGGTCCAGCCCGGACAGTTCGCACGGTGAAAACCATTCCCCGTCCCGCTGGTCGAGCAGGCAGACACGGGTATAGTCGCTATATTCGGTGGCATAAAATACAAGCGCTTCCTCAGACCCGTCCCCATCCAGGTCATAAAAAACGAACGCAGAGCGGTAGTCGCCGCTTTGCGGATATTTCAGGATCGGGTCGCCCAGCACCGCGGCTTCCAGGGCGTCTTCAATCGCCCGCTGTTCCGGGGTCAGGCGCGGGGGGCGCATCAGGTTTTCGGTGACCGGGTCGAACCCGTTGCAGGCAGTGGCAAGAATGCAGAGCAGCCCGGCCAGCAATGCAACAAAAAAACGGGATTTGATTGGAAAACGCCCCCTTACTTTGTAAAATGCGCATAATAAACTAGATTAATTCTATAGCAAAAGATGCAGCTTGTCAACGAGAAGAACGGTTTTCCAAAACAGGATTTGCAAATGGCGGTATTTTATCCCACGCCGTCCCGCAATCCAAAAACGCCCCCGGCCTGCAGAAAACAGGACGGGGGCGTGCGGCTTGCACAGAAAAAAGTGCAAAGATTGCATAAGGCAGTGGAAAATGGTATAATAACTGCGTAGCAGTTATTATACCTATCTTATGGCCAGGGCGATGCGCTGCGCGCCTTATGGCGCTCCACTCCCGCCCCGATGGCCAATGATACCATTCGCTGCGCTCATGGTATCATAACTGCGGAGCAGTTATGATACCTATCTTATGGCCAGGGCGATGCGCTGCGCGCCTTATGGCGCTCCACTCCCGCCCCGATGGCCAATATGCTGCTATTGCTTCTTATTATGAGTGGGGTAGGAGATACGCGCCTCGGAGTTCTGGACCAGGTTCAGCAGCGAAGAGGCAAACAGTGGGAAATCCCGCGAAAGCCCTTCGGTGGTCACATAGAGCGGTTCGACATCCGGGATCCGCTCCATATTAGCAGCCGGCTCGCCTTTGGCGATCGAATGCGCGTTGGCGCAGCACACTTCCATCGCTGCGCCTGCATATTGCTGCGCCACCATCTCCGGGATGGTGAACAGGGCGTTCTGGTTGCGGGGGTTGGCGTTATAGACCACCCGGAACATGCGGTAAACCGCCAGCATCAAAAAAGAGGAAACTTCATTGACAAGCGGCTTGCAGCTGCTGCGTGCAAGCAGGTCGAACAGGATATTCAGCGAGTTGGCGATCAGCTTTTTATTCAGGACCGGCAGAACCCCTGCGCGGAACACGTTTTCCTTGCCCATCTGATCCGGTTCGGGGATATCCTCCACTGTGATCTTCGAGCCGGTGCGCTCCGGGGAACGTCCCAGCAGGTAGTCGCAGGATACGCCATAAAAATCAGCGCAGCGGATCAAAAAATCCAGCCCGCATTCCCGGATGCCTTTTTCATAATGGGAAAGCAAAGCCTGCGAGATACCAAGTTTGGAAGCCGCAAGCTTCTGGCTGATTCCACGTTCTTTGCGCAATAAGGTAAGGATGCGCGGAAAATCCACATTCATTTGTCAATACCCCTCAAAACATGCGATCTTTCACCGGAAAGCGTCAACACCACCGCTTTTCCGACACATTTACGTATGGTAAATTATATAATATCGAAAACCGTTTGTAAAGAGTTTTAGGGCAAAGTTTGCAATCTTTGTTCAATCGGATCAAAAAGGGGCGCTGGATTTATGCTAACATACAAAATTCACCTGATCCGTCATGGATTGACCCAGGGGAACCTGGAAGGACGCTATATCGGCAGCACCGACCTGCCATTATGTGAGGTAGGGAAAGCGCAGCTTTTACAGCTGCGGGAGGAATGCGAATACCCGCAGGTGGACTGTGTTTATACCAGCCCGTTGCAGCGTGCACGGCAGTCGGCCGAGATCCTGTATCCCGACCGGCAGGTCATACCGGTGGATGGGCTGCGGGAACTGGATTTCGGTGCGTTTGAAAACAGGGACATGCATGACCTGGAAAAAGACCCGGCCTTCCAGGAATGGGTGGCAGCCGGGCCGGCGGCCTGCCCGCCGGGCGGGGAGAGCGGGCAGATGCTGCAAAAGCGGGCGATCGAGGCGGTGGCGCATATCTTTGCGCAGATGATGGAGAAACGGATCGTTTCTGCGGCGGTGGTGACCCATGGCGGGGTCATTATGAACCTGCTGGCAGCGATGGGGCTGCCTCAGCGCCCGGCAGTGGCGTGGCAGCTCGAGCCGGGGCATGGCTTCACCTGCCTGCTTTCGGCCCAGATGTGGATGCGCGACCGCAAATTTGAAGTGTATGGACAGCTGCCATATGATGGGCGGGATTATCAGGAGGCATTTTTTGCCGATCTGTGCTGACAAAGGTTTACAAAAAGTTTTAAAAAAGTTCGTAGCAAGTCGAATTTCTGCCGGTATCATGGGGCAAGAAGACCGGGATTCCAAGGAGGTTCTCAAATGGGGCTTTTTAAGACATTAAAATATAACGCAAAGCGCGCAATGGCTGGCGGATGGGGACGCGCCATTGCCATAATGCTGATTATGGCGATCCCCCCGGTGCTGATGAGCGTGCTGGAATTTGCCATCCGCATGGTAGGGAATGTGCCGGCTTTTCTGGATGCTTCCTCAGGGGAAGTATTGGACGGGCTTTCCAATATTGCGGCCGTTTCGTCCGCCATCACATTTGGGGTTTCCCTGCTGCTGTTTTTGGTGTCCGCCCCGCTCCGGCAGGGCGCCTGCCGGTGGTATTACCGCCGCACCGACGGGGAAAAGGAACCGGTTGGCGTGCTGTTCCATTATTTTGAAACCGCAAAGGATTATTTCCGTTCGCTTTGGATGTATTTCCAGATCGGCCTGCGGATGCTTTTATGGAGCATCCTGCTGTTTGCGCCGCTGATCGTTGGCGCCGGATTGCTGGGGTATTACCGGTTCGTCTATTATAGGGAACCGCTGCCGGGGATGGTAGCTTTGGCCGGCGGGATGCTGGCAGTGATCTGGATGGTGCTGGGGACGGTTTTGCTGGTTTTTGTCCAGTTCCGGTATTTTTTAGCCCCCTATCTGCTGGCGGCACATCCCGGCATGAAGGCCCGCCGGGCGATCAAACAAGGGATCAAATATGTAAAAGGGCATAAAGCCAGCCTGTTCGGGTTCCATCTCTCGTTCCTTCTCTGGTACCTGCCGCTGGTTGCAGTGCTTGTGATGCTGCTGGCGTCGCCGTTCGTGCAGCCCTATGCCATGCGCACCCTCTCGCTGGGCATGATGGCCCTGCTGGCGGTGCAGTTGATGCTGGCGTTCTATCTGACGCCATATATCAGCGCTTCGCGGGCGATGTATGCCCACTATCTCATCCATTTGTCCGAAAATGGCCTGCCGGAAACGGAGGATGAGCAGACCAGGGAATATGTGGCTGCGCCCGCTGCCGATCTGGGGGAACCGGCCGCGCCTGAGGATGCCGTGCCGGAAGCGGGGCAGGACAGTGTAACCAGCCAGGAAATGGGACAGGCAGGAGCCGCAGAAGAAGATACCTGACCACAATAAAAAACCGGTGCTTCGGCACCGGCTTTTTTGTTTTGTGGGGGATATTCAAGGGCTGATCTGGCGGGAAAGCGACCGGATACATTTTTTGCAGACCGTTTTCCCTTTGAAGGTAACGACATTATTTTCGCTTTTGCAAAAAACGCAAGAGCACTCATGCTTTTTCAGGATGATCTGCTCCCCATCCATATGGATCTCAAGCGCATCCCGCTCCTGGATGTCCAAAGTACGCCGCAACTCGACAGGCAGGACAACACGGCCCAATTCGTCCACCTTGCGTATGATTCCAGTTGTTTTCATCTGTCGCCACCTCCTTGCACCCCGGATTGAATCATTCGCATAAGTTTGCGAAAAAAGTTATAAAAAAAGAAAAAGGGGTCCGGAAAAAAACAGCCAAAACCCGCAGGAAATATCAAATTTCGACAGGGTATACCATGTTTTTACTATATCTTAAAAAATTTAAAAAGTAAATATTAAATAAGTACTAAAACCGCATCAAAAAAGAATTTTCGATAGAAAAAATGCGCGGCACATTTTTATGTTTGCCGCGCATTTTAATTTGTGGGTTATTTTGGAAGGAATCCGATCTTTTTATAAACCTTTTCCAGCGTGCGTCCGGCGATCGACGATGCTTTTTCCGCGCCGGCACGGTAGCAGCTTTCCAGATATGCTTTATCCTGCATCAGCTGTTCATACCGTTCCCGGATCGGGCGCAACTCCTCCACGACCGCTTCGCCCACAGCCACCTTGAAATCGCCGTATCCTTTGCCCTCGAATTCGGCGGCGATCGCATCGTAATCCTTACCGGTCACCGCGCTGTAGATCGACATCAGGTTGTTGATGCCGTCCTTGCCCTCCCGGTAGCAGACACAGGTTTCCGAATCGGTGACGGCGCTCTTGAATTTTTTAATGATGGTCGACGGCTGGTCGAGGATGCCGATAAAAGATTTGGGGTTATCGTCGCTTTTGGACATCTTTTTGGTCGGGTCCTGCAGCGACATCACCTTGGCTGCGGCCTTCGGGATATACCCATCCGGTACGGTGAACACATTCCCGTAAATCCCGTTAAAACGCTGCGCAATATTGCGGGCCAGCTCCAGATGCTGCTTCTGGTCGATCCCGACCGGCACCAGGTCGGCCTGATAGAGCAGGATGTCCGCCGCCATCAGCACCGGATAGGTAAACAGCCCGGCATTCACGTTTTCCGGATGTTTGGCGCTTTTATCTTTAAACTGGGTCATCCGGCTCAGTTCGCCGAACTGGGTATAGCAGGAGAGCGCCCAGGACAGCTCCGCATGGGCGCTGACATGGCTTTGGATAAAGGCGATCGATTTTTCCGGGTCGATGCCGCAGGCCAAAATCAGCGCATAGGCTGCCAGGGTATTTTCCCGCAGCGCTTTTGGGTCCTGGCGGACGGTGATCGCATGCTGGTTGACGATCGAATAGCAGCAGTGGTATTCCTCCTGCAAAAGCGTCCAGTTTTTGATCGCGCCCAGATAATTGCCCAACGTCATGATACCGGTGGGCTGGATACCGGAAAATATGATCTTTTTACGGGCTGTATTTTCCATGATACAAACAGTCCCTTCCCATTAAAATAATTCTTTTGTCAGCTGCCCGAGGATCTTGACCCCTTTGACGATGGCTTCGTCGGTCGGGGTGGAGAAATTCATGCGGAAACTCTGGCAGGGGCTGCTTTCGTCGGCCAGGAAAGCGATCCCCGGCACCACGGCAACCTTCTTCTCCACTGCTTTGTTGCAGAAACCGAGCATATCGGCCCCTTCCGGCAGGGTACACCAGAGGAACAGGCCGCCTTCAGGAGTGGTATATTGGACCGACGGGGCAAATTCCTGCTGGATGCAATCGAGCATCAGGCGGCATTTTTTGCCATAAATGGCAGCGATCCGGGCCAGGTGTTCTTCCAGCCCGCTGCCGGCGAGCCAGCGTTCACAAGCCATCTGCGCCAGGATATTGGTATGCACGTCGGCGCACTGCTTGCCCACCGTCATTTTTGCGATGACCGGTTTTGGCGCGACCACAAAGCCGACCCGCACACCGGGCGCCAGAATCTTGGAAAAGCTGCCCACATAGATGACCATGCCGTTTTCATCCATCGATTTGATCGACGGTACCGGCTGGCCGGCAAACCGCAGGTCGCCGTAGGGGTTATCTTCCAGGACCATCACATGGTATTTGTTGGCCAGCCGCAGGATTTCCCGGCGTTTATACTCGCTGGTGGTGATGCCGGTCGGGTTCTGGAAGTTCGGGATGGTATAAAACAGCTTGACATTCGGCTGGCGCATGGCTTCTTCGAGTTTTTCCAGGTTGACGCCGTCCTGCTCCATCTCGATGCCGACCAGGTTGCAATGATAGGAACGGAAGCAGTTCAGGCAGCCGATAAACGAAGGGTCTTCACACAGGACGGTGTCCCCTTCATTGACAAAGATCTTGCTGGCAAGGTCGGCGCCTTGCTGTGCGCCGGAAATGACGATCAATTCATTGTCGCGCATCGGGATATGGTAATGGTTTTCCACCAGTGCTTTGCATGCGTCACGCAGCGGGCCATATCCTTCGGTGATCGAATATTGCAGCGCCCCGATCGGGTTTTCCCGCAGGATCTCAGGGATAATGCGCTGCATTTCAGCGACCGGGAAGGCGTCCGGGGCCGGATTGCCGGCAGCAAAGGGGATGACTTCCGGGTTGGCGGTCGCTTTGAGGATCTCGCGGACCAGCGAAGGCTGGAGGGAAGAAATACGGTTGGAAAATTGATACTCCATATATGCCAAGTCCTTTCCGAATAAAAAATCCATATCATCTTGGATACCGATTCTAACTATAGCACATCCCAAACGGCATTTCAATCTTTTGCAGCTGCCGCCGGGCCAAACATCCCCCAAAACTATTGTATGGGCAGGAAAACAGGCGGGCGACCGATTGTGACAGATTATTTGAAAAAGACCCTCTACAATAAGAAACAACAACCGGCAACCTAACAGTATATGAGGGACAGGTGAATTTTATGCAGAATCACATCGGTGCAGGGGATCTGGCGCTTATGGAACGCGCCAGGCAGTCGCTGCGGGCCCACCGGCTCGGGGCAGGGTACCTGCTGTGCATTGCAGCGGGGATTTTATCCGCCAATGCGTCGGTCCTGGACGGGCTTGCGCCGTTCGGCGTGGCATTTGCGGCCGCTGCCAAACAAAAATATTTGCCGGCAGCCGCATTGGGCGCGGCGGTCGGATATATGCTTTCCTTCCGGCAGATGAGCAACATCCGGTATCTGGCGGCAATGACCATCCTGTTTTTGCTGCGCTGGGGGCTTTCCTCCGGGATGCTGACCCAATGGATCCGGCTGCCAGGGGAGGCGGCCTGCGCCCTTTCGCTGGGCATCCCTTCGCTGGCGATCCTGTTTTTGACCGGGGGGAGCGTCTACGATCTGGCGCTTGCTTTGGCAGAAGTGCTGCTTTGCGCCTGTGCCTGTTATTTTTTCCGGCGTACGATCCAGGCGTTTGACCTGGGGCTGGCAAACCTGCGGCAGACGGATATCACATCGGTGGTGATTACCTTCTGCATCGTCATTATCGCTTTGCTGCGGGTGACGGTGGCCGGGCTGTCGGTCGGTCGGATACTGGCAGTTGCCGCCATCCTGCTGGCTGCGCAGGTGGCCAGGGAAGCAGGCGGGGCGATCGCCGGGGTGGCGGCGGGGGTATCCGCCGGCGTGTTAAGCGGCGCAAACAGCTTTTTGATGGGCACATATGGATTCGGCGGGCTGCTGGCCGGGGTGTTTGCACCGATGGGAAGGTTTGCGTCCGCCGGGGCGTTCATCCTGGTCAACAGCTTTGCACTGCTGGCCTCCCGCAATTTTTTAAACCAGGGGATCCTGTTTGAAATCTTTATTGCAAGCGCGGCGTCGGTGCTGCTGCCGGGCGGGTGGGTCAAAAAGCTGGTAAAGCAGCAAAAACAGCCCGGCGGTGTGGAAAGCGACACCTACCGCTCGCTGCTCAACCGCCGGATCGGTTCGATTTCCGGCGCCCTGCGGGATGTGGCCGATACCACCCGCAAGGTCAATGAAAAGCTTTCCGGGCTGGGAAGCGGGGACATCGCTTCGGTTTACCATACGGCAGCCGACCGGATATGCAGGCGATGCAAAAGCAATGCTGTTTGCTGGCAGCTGCGGTATACCGATACCTGCGATGCGCTCAACCATGCGATGGATACGCTGCGCGCCCGCGGCCAGCTGGCCCAGGAGGATTTCCCGGAGCGCTTTGCCGCATCCTGCATCAAGCTGCCGGAACTGACGGCACAGATGAACCGGCTGTTTTCCGAATATACCGCGCAGGAAAACCTGCGGCGGAAGGTGGCGCGGGTGCGCGGGGTGGTGACCGACCAATTTGAAGGTATGGCGCTGATGGTGGATGCGATGGGGCGGGAACTGGGCGGGCTGGCGGCCCAGGATGATACCGCCGCCCAACAGGTGCGGGAATATATGCGCACCCTGACCGTTTTCCCGGACAAGGTGTCCTGCACCATCGACCAGGACGCCAATATGCTGTTGGAAATGGTTTTGCCGGCCTATAAGCTGGCGCGGCTGGATCTGACCGAGCTGACCGTCAGCCTTTCGGATATCTGCGGGCGGGATTTCGACCTGCCTGTCAAAAAAAGCGAAGGCGCTTCGGTGACCCTCTGCTTTTATGAAAAAGCAGCTTATGCAATCAAATGGGGGGCCACCCAGCTGGGGAACCAGGGCGCACGTCTTTGCGGCGACAGTTACAGCTATGTGGACGGCGCGGGCGGCAGGGTCAATATCATCCTGTCGGACGGCATGGGCAGCGGCGGGGCAGCGGCAGTGGATTCGACCATGACGGCGGAACTGCTCAAACGGCTGATCGAAGCCGGGGTGAGCCTGGATGCCGCGCTCAAGCTGGTCAATTCCGCGCTGTTGGTCAAATCCGGGGAGGAATCCCTGGCGACCATTGATATCACCGGGCTGGACCTGTATACCGGCCGTGTCGAATTCTATAAGGCCGGGGCTGCCCCGACCTTCCTGCGCAAATCCGGCAAAGGCGGGTATGTGGAATCCCGGTCGCTGCCGGTCGGCATCCTGAACGGCGTTTCTTTTGAAAAAAACGCCGTGACCCTGCGGGAAGGGGACTGGGTGGTCATGGTGTCGGACGGCGCAGTCACCAGCGGATATGAATGGATTGTGAGCGACCTGGAACATTATAACGGCAGCGACCCCAAACAGTTGAGCGAATTGTTGGCGCTCGAGGCAAAACGCCGGCGTTCCGACGGGCATGAGGATGATATCACAGTGATTGCCATCCTGCTGGAACAGGGGATCTGAATCGGGACAGGAAACGCCGGAAAACGCAAAAAAAGCCCGGGCACGGGGATTCCCCCGCGTCCGGGCTGACGCTGTTTTCAGACGTTTCCATACAGGTCAGGCAGCATAAGGCGCCGCTTCCATCAAGGCAACCATTTTTTCCTCCGCCGGCAGGAGCACCGTCTTGCGGTCGGTGGATTTTTCCTGGTTGACTGCCTGCACGCTCACCACCAGGGGCGCGCAGCTGGTGTAGGGCTGGAAATTCTCATTGAATGGGGAGGGCGCGCCGATCTTGGAAACCCATACGCCGTCCAGCCCCTGGGAAATATATGACTGGTATTCCGGGGAGAGGTTATCGGTAAACTGGTCGGTAAAGATATAAACCCCGCCGATATCCACCGGTTCATTTTCCTTGAGATATTGGACGAAAAGCGGGGAGGTGATGCGGGAAAGGGCCGGATAATACAGGCTGAAGCGGACCTTGCGCAGGGTGAGGGCGTTCATGTTCTCATACCGCGTTTCGGTGCGGCGCAGGGTGGCTTTTTTGGAGGTAGCGGTCAATTCCCAGTATTCGGTCGCGTCCTTGCCGAGGATATTGGCAAGATGCACGGTTACCTCCTGCACGGTGGCGCTTTCCGCTTCGGTATCGCCCGCAGCGACAGGGCCGTCATAGGTGATGGTGACCTGGCTGTCGAGCACGAGCAGGTTGGCGTCGTTATCCTGTTTGATGACCTCCTGGATACTGGCCATCCCTTCCTTCTGCAGCACATCAGCCGCTGTAAAGCCTTCCAGGGTGGTGGTATTGAGCATGGTGCGGATCAGTGAAACGACCCAGGCAAGGGTAAACACCACAGCGACGAAAATGGCAAAAAGGATGGCGCATGCGAGGATCAGCCGCCGGCGGTATTTGGGTTTCATCCGTTTAAACTGCGCGAAGGTCATGGCAATCGGTCACCTGCCTGTCAAAAATCGGGGTTTGCTGTCGAAAAAAGCCAGCCTTTGTTTCCATTATAATAGAAAGCGGCGCAATGTCAATTCCCGCGGGGGTAGATACGGGCTGCATCCGCCGCCTGCAAATGGGGTTCTTATGTAGAAGCCTGCGCGTTGGACGGCTGTTTGCCCATACAGGTGCGCATATAATGGAACAGGTATTGTTGGGCGATGCCTGCATATGGTCCCACGCAGTCCGGCAGGCCGTCCGGGAACAGACCATGCAGGGCACGGCCGATCCAGACGTCCACCGGGACACATTCCAGCCGGCCGCAGCCATAGAGCAGGGTGCAGTCCGCTACCTTGGGGCCGACGCCGGTGATCTGCATCAGCTGGGCGCGCGCCTGATCGAGCGGGAGGCTGCGCAGGCTCTCCAGCTGCACCAGCCCGGACGCCACTTTTTGGGCGGCATCGATCAGATAGCGGGCGCGGAAGCCGGCGCGCAGGGGGGCGAGCTGCCCGGGGCTGAGGGCGGCTATGGCCTGCGGGGTAGGAAATGCGTAAAAACCGGGCGCCAGCGGCTCGCCGAAGCAGGCGCACAGCCGCTGGATGATGCCCTTGATGCGGGGGACATGGTTGTTCTGGCTGATAATGAATGAACACAGCGCCTCCCACGGCTCCTGGCGCAGCAGCCGGATACCGGGCGCATAGGCGACCGCCTGCGCGAGTACCGGGTCGGCAGAAAAACGGCGCTTGAGCGCGCCGTAATCGCGGCCAAGATCAAAATAATCCCGCCAGACCCCGGTAAAATCCGCTTCACACGGCAGGTCGAAGCGGAAGGTATCCCCGTTTTGTGAAATATGACATATCCGGCCAAAGGCGACCCCGGTATAGCTGCCGTCCGGCTGGGATTCCCAACGGAACGCCTGGCCGCAGTCCAGGGTCTGGGCGAGGTCCAAATCGGGCGTTTGATGCAGGATGACAGCTTTTTGAAGCGCCGCAGGGGCGGAGATTGGGCCCATAATGGTTTCATACATGGATTAGACCGCCTTATTGCTTTCATACATTTCAGTATAACAGATTTTTATATGAATTCAAACGAATTTCCAGTGAGAAAACTGGAAAAAGTGCATGATGGATAGGTGGGGATGATAAAATTTGCACTACGGGGGGTAAAATTTCTTTCCACATCCCGACAGGTGGAAAAAGTGGAATGTTGAACAGGGGGTAAATCTTTTCCAGGAAAAAACACCTTAACAGCAAGGGGTTTTCTACATTTTCCACGCGATTTTCCACCAAAAATCCGGTGGATAATCCGTTTTCCACTGAAAATTATAATACAAATGGTATAGGCTGTTGAAAACCGGTGGAATCTATTTTTGTACAAAATGGCAGTTGACAAAGAATAAAAGTGGTGAAGCAGTAAAAAATAGGTGTGCATGATTATTTTGTAAAGAGGGGTTTGCAGATGTTAAAAGGGGTCAGTCAAAAGGTGATCGAAGTGGTGCATACCGACAACCGCTATTTTGAAAAGGCGATTTTGTTCCTGCGCCCAACGGCACAGGATGAGGATAAAGCGAAAATCAAGGCGAAAGCCGGCGAATATCTGGCGCAGATCCATTTTGCCGCGCAGGAGCCGGACACCCAGAAGTATGTCCTGAGCGGGTGGATCAAGGCGGTGGCCGGCGTATTGGTCGGCGCAGCGTGCGCATGCGCATATTTCTGGTTTTTATAAGGCGGCGGGCGCAGTCGCCAAAAAAAGCGGGGGGCTTTCCCCGCTTTTTTGCGTTTTTGGGGGAAAAGGGTCAGAAATGGTTGGCAAGATTTCAAAGAATATGCTATACTGAATAATAAATCAGTTTTTGTCTGAGGGCGGGGCAGTCGGCCGCCCGGGAGGTCTTGAAATGGGGAATTCCAATCCAAAACTCGACCAGGAAAATGAAAACCTGGTCCTAGGACGCAATGCAGTGGTGGAGCTGCTCAAAGGCCCGCGTGAAGTGGAGTGCGTATACATCTGCGACGACGTCCCGGCGCGTGGGCAGCCGATCTCCCGGATTGTCGCCCTGGCCAAGGAAGCAAAAGTGCCGGTGAAAAAGGTGGATGCCAAAAAGCTGGACGCCCTTTCCGGCGGGCTGAACCATCAGGGGGTAGCGGCGCTGGCCGCCGCATTCCCCTACAGCACGGTGGAGGATATCCTGGCGCGGGCGGACGGGGAGCCGCCGCTGATCGTGATCGCCGATTCGATCGAGGACCCGCATAACCTGGGGGCGATCATCCGTACAGCGGAAGCGGCCGGCGCGCATGGGCTGATCTTGCCCAAGCGCGGAAGCGCCGGGCTTACGCCGATCGTCGGAAGGACGAGCGCCGGCGCGGTGGAACATCTGCCGGTGGCAAGGGTGACCAATCTGGTCCGGACGATCGATGCGCTGAAAGAAAAAGGCGTGTGGGTGTTCGGTGCGGATATGGACGGACAGCAGTGGGAACAGACGGATTTGACAGGGAGCATCGCGTTGGTGATCGGCTCGGAGGGGTTTGGTATTTCCAGGCTGGTGAAGGAGCATTGCGACGGGATCCTCTCGCTTCCGATGCGTGGAAAGGTCAACTCCTTGAATGCATCCGTGGCGGCGGGCATCCTGCTTTATGAAGCGGTCCGCCAACGCATGCACCCGAAAGCAAAGGGGTAAGATTCGTTTAGTCAGGGGAGTGGAACGGATGGCACAGGATTATAATGTAGAAGATATTTTGGAAGAGATCCGGCGCAAAAAAAGCCGCGGGGAACGGTCGGGGGCTTTTACTGATACATACCAGGAACCCCGGTCCCCGCGGGATGGTTTTGACACCCCAGGATGGCAGGAAGCGGACAGTGGGGACATCTACGGCACATCCGCCCATGAACGGCGCAGCCGGGAAACAGCGGCTCCCCGTCCGGGCCGGCGAAATCCAGCCGATGCGTCCCAGCAGGCGGGACGGGAAGCGGGAAAATGGGACAGCCAGCCTTCCGGCAGTATGACCGGCAGGGGACGCCCCAGCCGGATCCCGGGGATGGGGAACGCACAGGGCATGGGACGGGCCGGCCGCCCGTCGGGACGGCGGCAGCCGGAAGAAGAGTTCGGTGGGTTTAGTCTGCCGGAAGAGGATGCATATCAGAGCCGCCCGGCAAAGCGGCGGCAGCCGGAAGAAGACTTCGGCGGGTTCAAGCTGCCGGAAGAGGAAACAACGCCGCGCAGCAGCCGGAACCGGAGGCAGCCGGAAGAAGACTTCGGCGGGTTTGGCTGGGACAGCGGCAGTGAAGCTGTGATGGAGCCGGCGCCGGAACCGGCAGACAGCTGGGAAGCCGGCTGGCCGGATATGCCCGCACAGGATGCAGGGCAGGAAACGATGGGCTTTTCGTCCGACGCCTTTTTTGACGATGGCTGCAATCCTTGTTCAGATTTCCAGGTGCGCACCCCATCGGGGGCTGCGGAGGGACCCGGCCGGAGAGGCCGCAGTGAACCGGAACCACAGCCCGCTGCGATCCAGCGGCGCAGGCAGGAGGAACGCAGGCTTTCCCGGCTGCCCTCCTGGGGGGAAGGTTACGGGGAAGAGGAAGAGATCGGGCAGGAGGACGAGGACGACGAGGATGATTTTTCCTCAATGCAGGATGCCCCATATGTGGCGAAGGATATCAAAAATATCCGGATGGGGTTAAATGTCAAGCTGATCCTGACCGGCGCGCTGCTGATGATTTCTTTGTATCTGGCCATGTCGCTGCGGGTGCTGCCGTTCGGGGAGCTGCTGGGGCTGCCGGAGGATTACCTGCTGCCGCTGCCGACGATCTTATGGCCGGACCAGCATATGCGGATCTTTTTGATTGCGAACCTGGTCATCTGCATTTTGGCGGCGATCGTATGCGGGAATATCGTAGGCGGCGGGATCAGCAGCCTGGTGCGCTTCAAAGCGGATACCGATTCCCCGGCGGCGTTGGCTATATTCGGCGTGCTGGTGCAGGGGATCGTCCTGCTGATTTTCCCGGATGCGGTTTATGCGACCGAACATATCAATCTGTATATCCCGGTGGCGATTGCCGCGCTGTTTTTCAACCTGGTAGGGAAAAAGATGCTGATGGGCCGGGTATGGCGCAATTTC
>CALXGW010000003.1 GCA_944387965.1 uncultured Anaerotruncus sp.
TTAAAATGTTTTTGTAAATTTGTAAATTATGTAGAAAAATCCTGGATACACTTTGGAAATAATTACAGCGATTTTTTTTAAAAAAGCAGTTGCAAATTTGGAAAAACGGTATAATAAACAAAAACTAAGAAAAATTTTTTTATAAAAAAGATTCAAATTCTGATTGATAATACAATCCGGTTGTGATAGTATACAATTATAAAATACAGTATGATAAATTCTGGAAGGGAGTTTTGAAACGTATGGAACGTGGCTTGGTAACAAATGAACGCAATGGCGATATTAAAGTGTTTGAAGGAAGCAGGACGGTCAACTGGCTCCAGACACCGGAAAGCACAGGGGGTCAATATTGCTCGGTATGTACTTGCACCTATGAGCCAGGCAAGCGCGCGTATCCGGCCCACTCCCATCCGGCCGGTGAAGAAACGATCTATGTCGTTTCCGGCAGCGGCAAGGTGAAGATCGGCGACGAGATCTTCCCGCTGGAAACGGGTTCGCTGGCGCTTTTCCCGCAGGGGGTACCGCATATGGTATGGAACAACGGCGATGTGCCGCTCAAGCTTTGCTGCTTCTATGCCCCGAATCAGGATGCGATCGGGTATGAATGGCATGAGGATTTCGATTTTCCGGAGTTTAAAAAATAAAAACCGCATAGGTTTTGGCAGAAAGAAGGGGTCTTGGTGAAAGCGGTTGTAAAAACAAAGGTTGGGGTAGGCAATATCGAATTGATGGATTACCCGAAGCCTGTAGCAAAACCGGGCGAGGTCATTGTAAAGGTGATGGCAGCCGGCGTTTGCGGGACAGATGTAAAGATCTTGCATAACGAAACCTGGAGCAATCCACCGGTTATTTTGGGACATGAGTATTCCGGCGTAGTGGAATCGGTCGGCGAAGGTGTGACCAGTGTGAAGCCGGGCGATCGGGTTGTTTCAGAAACCGGGCAGGTCATCTGCGGCAACTGCGAATACTGCAAGACCGGACATCAGCTGATGTGTGAAAAGCGTTTGTCTATTGGCTATGGTGTGGATGGGGCGTTTGCAGAGTATATCGCCATACGGGAAGCGATCATACATAAAATACCTGATAACCTCTCATTTGACTGTGCCGCACTTTGTGAACCGTTTGCAGTGGCGCTGCACGGTACCTGGGACAGCGGGAATATCCTGCCGACCGATACAGTACTGGTGATGGGACCGGGGGCAATTGGCCAGTTGGCTGCCCAGGCGGCAAAAGCCAGAGGTGCAACGGTCATCATGGGCGGCATCCCGAATGATGCAGGACGCCTGGAGATCGCGAAATCCTTGGGAGTGGACGAGGTGTTCACCGAGTTCAGCGAGGAAAAGATCCGCGAAATGACCGGCGGCAAAGGGGTCGATGTGGCGATTGACTGCACGGGTGCCGCACCTGCGATCCGCAACGCGATGCATGTAGTAAAACGCACCGGGCGGTTTGTGCAGATTGGGCTGACCAAGCCCACAATGGAGATCGAATATTCCCTGCTGACCGGCCGTGAAATTTCGATCGTAGGCTCCTTTGGACATCAGTGGCATAACTGGGAACAGGCGATCAAGCTGATGTCGACCGGGAAAGCCAAAGTGGATGCGCTGATTACCGGGCATTATCCGCTCGAACAATGGCGGGATGCTTTGGGCGATATGGAAAACCAGAGGGGGATCAAAATCTTGATCCATCCGAACCAGCAATAAGGAGATGTTTTAATCATGCAGGCGCTTGTAAAATATGCGAAGGGATCGGGCAATGTAAAGGTCATGGACCGGGAGATGCCCGAACCAAAAGCTGGACAGGTTCGTGTAAAAGTGCATTATGCAGGAATCTGCGGAACAGATATACATATGTATAAGGACGACGGCGGCTATGCATATAATCCGCCCGTCACCTTAGGCCATGAATTTTCGGGTATTGTGGATGCCGTGGGCGAAGGCGTGGACGCCTCCCTTATTGGGAAAGCGGTTGTCAGTGAAACTTATTTTATTACCTGCGGGCACTGCTTCTTCTGCGTAACCGGCAAAAAGAATCTTTGCCCGGAACGTAAGTCCATTGGCAGCGGAGTAGATGGAGCGATGGCGGAGTATGTTGTTGTGCCTTACAGCAATATCCATCTGGTTCCGGAAGGGGTTTCTCTTAAGGAAGCAGCGATGACTGAGCCGTTAGCCTGCTGCTGCCAAGGCGTTTTGGAGATGGCGGACATTACTCCTGGCGAGCATGTATTGCTCAGCGGCCCGGGAGCGATTGGCCTGATGTGCCTGCAGTTTGCTGTGCTCTGCGGCGGTCGAGTGGTTGTTACCGGGCTGCACGCTGATGAGGAACGGCTCCAGCTTGCACTGAAATTGGGCGCGGAGGCGATTGTTTATTCGGACGATCCTGACGCGAAAGAGCAGCTGAAAGCGAAATTTGCTCCGCATGGCGCGGATGTTGTGCTGGAATGCTCCGGCGCCGGCCCGGCGGTTTTAACCGGGATTGAAATGATCCGCAAGGGTGGGCGGTATGTCCAGGTCGGTCTGACCGGACGGCCTACTACTTTGAATATGAATGACATCACCTTGAAAGAGCTTACTGTGAAAGGAACCTTTGCTCAGAAGCCGGTCTGGTGGACCCGTTCGCTTGAGCTGCTGGCAGCCAAAAAGATTCAGGTGCTGCCGCTGATCAGCGATGTAGATCCGCTGACCGACTGGGAAAAAGCGTTTGAAGGCGTTATTAAGGGCGAAGGACTTAAACATATGCTTACTGCCTGCGGAGAAGAATGATGCGAATGCGGAGCGGGTGGTTGACAGCCTGGGACGCGTTATGCATATATAGTTTTTGGCCCCATCATTTTTAAGGAGGAACAAAGATGAAGAGAAACACCAAAATGCGCATCCTTTCAATGGCTCTGGTTGCCGCTATGGCGATTGGTTCGCTGGCCGGCTGCGTCAGCGAAGCCCCGGCAGAGAGCAGCAGCGCGCCTGCGTCTTCTTCTGAGGCGGCGGGTGGCGAAGCTTCTTCCGAAGCGGCTGCTACCGGCGACGTGAGCGAAGTCAAAGTCGGCTTTATCTGGCCTCTGACCGGCGGTTCTGCGACCATCGGCCAGCAGCACAACGATGGCGCTCTGATGGCGATTGATGAGATCAATGCCAACGGCGGTATCAAATCCCTGGGCGGCGCGAAGATTGTCCCGGTTGTCACCGACTCCGAGTCCCTGCCGGACGTTGGCGCGACTCAGGCTGAACGTCTGATCACCAATGAAAACGTCCCGATCTTCACCGGTTGCTACAACAGTGCAGTCTGCCTGCCGGTTGCAGAAGTTGCCGAGCGGTATGAAACTCCGTTCGTCAGCCAGGGAGGCGTGGCCAACGCTGTTACTGAGAGCGGCTACAAATGGGTCGTCCGCGTCAACAACAAAGCGACCTACGACGTAGAAGAAATGCTCCGTGGTATCGACCTGATCTCCGAAGAGAACGGCATCGAGGTCAAAACCTATGCGCTGATCTACGAGTCCACTGACTGGGGCTCCGACAACGCGAAGATCTGGAAAGAATTTGCGGACGAGCGCGGTTGGGAATGCGTCCTTGACGAGCCTGTAACCGTTGGTCAGTCTGATATGAGCTCCCAGGTCATGAAGATCAAAGCTGCCAACCCGGACGTTGTGAACGTTTCCTTCTACACGCCGGAAATGATCGTCTTCTCCAAAGCGATGACTGCGAACAAATGCAATCCTCCGCTCGGCATCTGGTCTGTTGGCGGCGGTTCTCAGGACCCGGCTTACTTCGAGGCTGTTGAGCCCAACGAGTATGAGTACAACTTCGTCCAGGAAGACTGGAACGTTTCCATGCCTTACCTGTATGACTGGGCTGCGGAACTCAATGAGAAAGTGATCGCGGAAAAAGGCTACAATCTGAACAGCTTCTTTGCACAGGGCTGGACTGCGGCGTATGTTGTTTACCAGGCTCTCGAGGCTGCTGGTTCCCTGGACAAAGCTGCGATCAACGAGGCTATGCATGGCCTGAACATCACCCTGAGCGAAGACGACCACACCATCCTTTCCGGTTACCCGGCCATCGAATTTGACGAGAACGGCCAGAACATCCACTCCACCGGTACCATCATCCAGTACCAGGACGGCGTCCAGATCGCGATTTCGCCTGCTGAGAACCGCACCCCTGGCTACTCGGTGATCTGCCCGATCCCGGATGACTTTGACACCCGTGGGCAGAACTCCAAACCTTGGGGTACTCCTCCTGAGGTTGCAGCGGAATAATCCATAGCAGCGCACCGCTATTGGATATTACCCCCTCCGCCGGGTTTGCCCGGCGGAGGGGATTCCGGGATAGCTTGTTGCGGCTGCCAGCAGGCCCCGTGGCGGGCTATGATGAAAAATAACGCTTCTGAAAAACAGGCGGAAAGAAAGGGCAATGAATATGCTGCAAAGCGTCTTACTTTCGATACCGCACGGCATCATCCAAGGCGGAGCGTATGGTGCAATCGCACTAGGGCTTAGCGTTATCTTTGGTGTAACCCGTGTAACGAACTTCGCACACGGCGGGATGCTGATGGTATCCATGTTTATGTTCTTCGAGCTGTACACCCGGCTCGGAATCGACCCCTATCTTGGGATTATCGTTGTCGTCCCGATTATGTACCTGTTTGGTATGGCGGTGCAAAAGTTCCTGATTACCCCGCTCCTGAAACGTGAGAGCGGCACTACGCAGGACCCGGCCAGCCTCCTGCTGATCACGGTTGGCCTGAACAACGCGCTGGTAAACCTGGCGATGATGATTTACGGCGCGAATTACCGCAATATGCCGACCAAGGCGAGCACCAGCTACCTGACCATCGGCGACGCGGTCTTTGTTACCCAATGGTCCAAGGTTATCGCCTTCCTCGCAAGCTTTTTGCTGGCGTTTGCGCTCTGGTTCATTATCAACAAGACCGAGCTTGGCAAACGCATCCGCGCGGTTTCCCTGAACCGCGACGCGGCTGCGATCTGCGGCGTCAACGTTTATAAGACTTACGCAATCGCGTTCGGCCTGGGTATTGCGGCCGTTGCCGTTGCGGGCGCTTGCTTGAGCGAATTCTATTTCGTCCAGCCTTCTGTTGGCGATACTTTCGGTACCAAATCCTTTATGATCGTCGTCCTCGGCGGCTTGGGCAGTATCCCTGGCGCGCTGATCGGCGGGTTCATTTTCGGCTTGATTGAGACGGTCGGCGCACAGTTTATCAATACGACTTCCGCCTCGATGCTCTCCTTCCTGCTGTTCATGATCGTACTGTTTGTGAAACCTAACGGCCTGATGGGCAAGAACTAAGCGGGAGGGAAAGCTATGAATTCGAATACTAAAGGGAATTTCCTTCAAGGCAGATTTTTTGGGCTGATCGGCATTATCCTGCTTTTGGTAGCGCCGCTGCCGATGCCCACCTATCAGCAGCATATCCTGGTGCTGGTCCTGTTCTACGCCTACTGTGCAAGCTGCTGGAATATCGTCTGCGGCTTCGTGGGTACGCTTTCGCTGGGCCATGCGGTGTTCCTGGGGCTGGGCGCGTATATTTCGACCGTCCTGCTCCAGCAGCTGTCGCTTTCCCCGTGGATTGGCATGTTTGTCGGCGCGATCATCACCTGCATCTTCGGCGTTATCATCGGTTACCCGTGCTTCCGCCTGAGCGGCCCGTATTTCGCGCTGACTACCATTGCACTTGGTGAATTGCTGCGTATCTGGGTAGAAAACAACGAGTATTTGTTCGGCGTTTATATCGGCGGTTCGCGCGGCCTGCTGCTCGAACAGACTGGATATCAGCCGGTTGCCTTTGAATTTAATGGAAAGATCCCTTATTATTATGTAATGCTTGTTTTCTTGGCGGTAATTCTGTATGTAACCTACCGCATAAAAAACAGCAAGATTGGTTATTACTTGGTCGCGATCCGGAGCGATCCGGACGCTGCAGAATCCTTGGGTGTGCCGCTGGCCAGATATAAACTGATTGCAATGGCGATCAGCTGCTTTATGATGGCCTTTGCAGGTACCTTCTATGCACAGTTCTTCCGTTACATTGGACCGACTCGTATTTTCGGCCATGCTTTGTCGGTGCAGATCGCTCTGATTGCATTGATCGGCGGGCAGGGTACTGTATTTGGGCCGCTGTTCGGCTCGCTGCTGCTGGTTCCTGTCACCGAGTTCCTGAGCGAACATTTCGGCGGCGAACTGCCGGGCCTCAACCTGTTCATCTACGGTGTTGTGACTATGCTGGTCGTCTTCTATATGCCTAAGGGCATCCATGACTATATCGTCCGCTTCTTCTCTTGGCTGGAGCGCTTGATCGGTATCAGCAAAAAACCTGAGAAGCAGAAAGCCTAAAGAAAGGAGGAAATAAAATGCCTGCAATTATTAAACTGGAAAATATCACAAAACAGTTCGGCGGACTGAAAGCCGTCAGCGATTTTTCGGGTGAAGTGGAAACCGGCTCCATTGTAGGGCTGATCGGACCGAACGGCGCGGGCAAAACCACGCTGTTCAACATGATGGCATGCACTTTCCCTCCGACTTCCGGCAAAATCTACTTCGAGGGAAAAGATATTACCAACGCGAGGACTGACAGCATGGCGAAGATGGGGCTTGCCCGTACTTTCCAGGTTGTAAAACCCTTTGGTGATATGACGGTCCTTGAAAACATCATGGTTGGCGCCTTCCTGCACACCAATGACCGCAAGGTCGCGCATGCGAAGGCGGAAGAGATCTATGAGCTGATCGGCATGACTGCTGCAAGCAATCAGGTCGCCAGCAGCACCACAACGGTTGACCGTAAAAAACTGGAGGTCGCGCGCGCTTTGGCAACCAATCCGAAGCTGCTGCTTCTGGATGAAGTGATGGCGGGCTGCAACCCGCAGGAAAAACTGGAACTGGTGGCGGTTTGCCGCAAGATCCGCGATACAGGCGTCACCATCTTGATTATTGAGCATGATATCAAGACCATCATGTCCCTGTGTGAGAAAATCTTTATGCTGAACCGTGGCGAAAAGCTGGTCGAAGGCACCCCGGAAGAAGTTGCGAACGACCCGAAAGCCATCAACGCATACT
>CALXGW010000004.1 GCA_944387965.1 uncultured Anaerotruncus sp.
CCCTTTGCACAAGGGAGGCAGTCCCCCATTCCCTGCCTCCCTTGTGCAAAGGGAGGCAGGGAATGGGGGACTGCCTCCGCGCCACCTTCCGCCCCACAAGGAAGGCGTTTTTCGCTGCGCCCTCCCATCAAAATTCCCGGACAGCCGGCCGGCTGCCCGGGAAAATCAGTCCGGGAGATGCAGGGCGGCAGATCAAGCGTCCCGCCCGCAGCATTTCTTATATTTTTTGCCGCTGCCGCACGGGCACGGGTCGTTGCGCCCGACCTTTTTGCGCCCACTGGTCGCCGGATGGTTGCGCAGGCTCCCATCGCTCGTCCCCAGCCGTTCCGGCGCAGGTTTTGCCACCTGTTCGCGTTTGGGTTCCTCGTTGGTGCGCAGCTGGATGGTAAACATCAGTTTGGAGGTGTCCTCACGGATGGATTCGATCATCGCGTCAAACATTTCAAACCCTTCCATCCGGTAATCGATGACCGGGTCGCGCTGGGCATAGGACCGCAGCCCCATCCCGCGTTTGAGTTCCTCCATATCGTCGATGTGCTGCATCCATTTGGTGTCCACCACCCGCAGCAGGACGACCCGCTCCACCTCACGCATGATCGGCGGGGTGAATTGCTGTTCGCGCGCGTCATAAATCTTGGTAGCGCGGTCGTTGAGCAGCTTTTTGATATCCTCATCGGTGACTTCCGCCAGCTGTTCGGTCGTATACCGGAAATCCGCATCGGTGGTAAGCCAGCCGCGGAAATAGTCGCGCAGCCCGTTGAGGTTCCAGTTGTCATGCACTTCCTTATCCGCCAGGAAGCGGTCGACATTGGAATCGATCGTTTCCTTGACCATATTGCGTACGATCGAACTGATATCTTCCCCGTTGAGCACCTTATCCCGCTGGGAATAAATGATCTCACGCTGGCGGTTCATGACGTCGTCATATTGCAGCACGTTTTTGCGGATGCCGAAGTTGCGCGCTTCCACCTTCATCTGGGCGGATTCGATCGAATTGGTGAGGATTTTTGCCTCGATCGGCATATCCTCGTCAGCGCCAAGCGCATTCATCATCCCCTGGATGCGCTCCCCGCCGAACAGCCGCATGAGGTCGTCCTCGAGCGACAGGTAAAACCGGGTTTCGCCCGGGTCGCCCTGACGTCCGGCACGTCCGCGCAGCTGGTTGTCGATCCGGCGGGATTCGTGCCGCTCGGTACCGATGATGAACAGCCCGCCGGCTGCCCGTACCTTCTCAGCTTCAACGTCGATCTTCTGTTTGAATTCATCCATCTTCTGGCGGAACAACGCGCGGGCAGCCAGGATTTCCTCATCGGCAGTATCGGCAAACCCGGTCGCCTCGCTGATGACTTCATCGCCATATCCGGCGCGGCGCAGTTCGGCTTTCGCCATAAACTCCGCATTACCGCCGAGCATGATATCGGTACCACGGCCGGCCATGTTGGTCGCAATGGTCACCGCCCCATATTGGCCCGCCTGCGCAACGATTTCCGCCTCTTTTTCATGGTATTTCGCATTCAGTACCTCATGCTTGATCCCATGCCGTTTGAGCATCGAGGAAAGCAGTTCGGATTTTTCAATCGAAATGGTACCAACCAGCACCGGCTGCCCTTTCTGATGGCATTCGATGATATTGTTGATGACCGCGTTGAATTTAGCTTTTTCGGTCTTGTAAACCACATCATGATGGTCGATACGCTGGACCGGGCGGTTGGTCGGGATTTCAATGACGTCCAGCTTATAGATCTGCATAAATTCGTCCGCTTCGGTCAGCGCGGTACCGGTCATACCGGCCAGCTTTTCATACATGCGGAAGAAGTTTTGGAAGGTGATGGTGGCCAGCGTCTTGCTTTCATGTTCGACCTTGACCCCTTCTTTTGCTTCGATGGCCTGATGCAGCCCTTCGTTGTAGCGGCGGCCGAGCATCAGACGGCCGGTGAATTCGTCGACGATGATGACCTCGCCATCCTTGACGACATAATCCACATCCCGGTGCATGATGCCGTGCGCACGGATGGCCTGGTTGATGTGGTGCTGCAATTGCATGTTGTCGGCATCGGTCAGGTTTTCGACGCCGAAATAGGCTTCCGCCTTTTCCACCCCGCGTTTGGTCAGGGTGACCGTCTTGGCCTTTTCATCGACGATATAATCGGTATCGATCAGGTCGTCCTGTTCGACCTTGTTGTCCTTTTCGGTCACACGGGTGCAGGTCAGCGTGCGGGCAAATTTATCCGCCCGCTCATACATATCGGTCGATTTGTCCCCCTGCCCGGAGATAATCAGCGGGGTACGCGCCTCATCGATCAGGATCGAGTCCACCTCGTCGACGATGGCATAATGGTGTTCCCGCTGCACCTTGTCCTTCTTATAAATGACCATGTTGTCGCGCAGGTAATCAAAACCGAATTCATTGTTGGTGCCGTAAGTAATGTCGCAGTTATAAGCGGCACGGCGCTGGGTGTTATCCAGCCCATGCACGATCAGCCCGACACTCAGCCCCAAAAACCGGTAGACCTTGCCCATCCATTCCGAGTCGCGCTTTGCCAGGTAATCGTTGACGGTGACGATATGCACCCCGTTGCCGGTCAAAGCATTGAGATATGCCGGCAGGGTGGCGACCAGCGTCTTGCCTTCACCGGTGCGCATCTCTGCGATCCGCCCCTGGTGCAGCACAATGCCGCCGATGATCTGCACCGGGAAATGGCGCATGCCGAGCACCCGGTCGGCAGCTTCCCGGCAGACGGCGAACGCATCCGGCAGGATATCGTCCAGCGTTTCCCCATCCGCCAGGCGCTTTTTGAGGGCCGGGGTGGTGGCTTTGAGCTGTTCATCGGTCATCGCCTTATATTTTTCTTCCAGGTCAAGCACCTTTTTCTGGGTCGGGTAGATGCGTTTGAGTTCCCGTTCCGAATAGGTGCCGAAAATTTTCTGCATGAGTCCCATATATGTCACCTCATCAAATCGCAAAGAAGCGATGGTTTTCCCGCATAAAACGCGCATTTTAACTTATATATTTTACACTTTATCCCCCATAAAGTCAAACCAAAAGGATGAATAAACCGTGAATTCTGCGCATAAAAAGGCGTTTTCCAGCCAATACCGTGAAAGACGGGCGCAGGCATGCCGCGGCTACGCCCGGTTTTTCATAGTATATACAAAAATACGCGCAAAATAATCGGATTTTTCTTGTCCAAAGTTTAACAATTCAAATGGTTCCCCCCTTGATAAATTTTCCATAACCGCATATAATAAAGGCTAGACTAGTCCCTTTTTAACAATGTCGAAAGGAGCACCGATATGAATTATTCCCATGAAGTGGAGAGAATGTGCGTTCTCGCCAAAGGACCCAAACATGGCCCGGCGCCCATCCCGGAGGAAGGAAAATGGGTAAAGGCATATGAGATCAAGGATATTTCCGGCCTGACCCACGGCGTCGGCTGGTGCGCGCCGCAGCAGGGCTGCTGCAAACTGACCCTGAACGTCAAAAACGGTATCATCGAGGAAGCCCTGGTCGAAACGCTGGGCTGCTCGGGTATGACCCATTCGGCGGCGATGGCCGGCGAGATCCTGCCGGGCAAAACCATCCTGGAAGCGCTCAATACCGACCTGGTATGCGATGCGATCAACGTCGCGATGCGTGAACTTTTCCTGCAGATCGTATATGGCCGTACCCAGACCGCTTTTTCTGAGGACGGGCTTCCGATCGGCGCCGGCCTGGAAGATTTGGGCAAAGGCCTGCGCAGCCAGGTGGGCACCATCTTCTCCACCAATGCAAAAGGCGTGCGTTATCTGGAGATGGCGGAAGGATATATCCTGTCGGTCGCAGTGGATGAAGGCGGCGAAGCCATCGGTTATAAATTTGTAAAAGTCGGCAAGATGCTGGAAGATATCCGCCATGGCGTGGAGCCGAAGGAAGCGTTTGAGAAGAATATCGGCACCTACGGCAGATATGAAAACGCGCCGAAATATATCGACCCGCGTGAAGAATAAGAGCAGAAGGAGGTAACACGATGGTAAAGTTTGAAGGACAGGAAAGAAGAATGCCCAAAATCAACGCATGCCTTGCGGAATACGGCATGTCTTCTTTGGAAGATGCCAGGCAGGTCTGCCTGGATAAAGGCATTGATGTGGAAAAAATCGTAAAAGGGGTCCAGCCGATCGCGTTTGAAAACGCCGTCTGGGCTTATACGCTCGGCACTGCTGTCGCGCTGAAAAAAGGCGCGAAAAAAGCGGCCGACGCTTCCGAAGCCATCGGTATCGGCCTGCAGGCGTTCTGCGTGCCGGGTTCGGTCGCCGAACAGCGCGCGGTTGGACAAGGCCACGGCAACCTGGGCGCAATGCTGCTGCGGGACGAAACCAAATGCTTCTGCTTCCTGGCCGGGCATGAATCCTGGGCCGCTGCCGAAGGCGCGATCGGGATTGCCCGCAACGCCAACAAAGCCCGCAAGGAACCGCTGCGTGTCATCCTGAACGGCCTGGGCAAAGATGCGGCGTATATCATCTCCCGCATCAACGGCTTCACCTATGTGGAAACCGAATTTGATTTTGCGACCGGCAAGCTCACGGTCGTCAAAGAAACCCCGTATTCGGACGGCGAACGCGCAAAAGTCAAGGTATACGGTGCGAACGACGTGCTCGAAGGGGTCGCTATCATGAAATATGAAAAGGTGGACGTTTCGATCACCGGTAACTCCACCAACCCCACCCGCTTCCAGCATCTGGTAGCCGGCACTTATAAGAAATGGGCGTTTGAAAACGGGGTCAAATACTTCTCGGTCGCATCCGGCGGCGGCACCGGGCGTACCCTGCATCCGGACAACGTGGCTGCCGGCCCGGCTTCCTATGGCCTGACCGACTCGATGGGCCGTATGCACGGCGATGCGCAGTTCGCAGGTTCCTCGTCGGTACCGGCGCATGTGGAAATGATGGGCCTGATCGGTATGGGCAACAACCCCATGGTGGGCGCGACCGTCGCCTGTGCGGTGGCGGTGGAAGAGGCCTTAAAAGCCTGATTATAAGCTGCTTTACGGGGTTTTCACAGGGATGTGGGAACCCCGTATTTTTATGCATTCGGGTAAAAACGGACCGATTTGCCCACATTTTGCCCACCTATTTTTGAGCCGGTGGCCAAATCGAGGTCATTCGGTGGGCAAATTCTGTGATGGATCAGAAAAGATTCAGCTCATGTCAGTAAACATCAATAAATATTAAAAAGGAGTGCGTATCCCGGGCGAAGCCTGCGGCGCACTCTTTGCTTTCTCAGCGATATAGTTGGTCTAACAGGTCGTCGCCCTGCTCGCGAATCGTATCGGATACCTGCTGGTAAATTTCCAGCGTGACTTGGATGTTTTTGTGCCCCAACCTTTTCTGTACATACTTGATGGGGGCTTGCCGCTCTGCCAGCATAGTCGCATGGGTGTACCGGAAGGAGTGAAAGTCGAATCCCTTGACTCCTAAGTGATAATGGATGACCTCGGCAGCATGCAGCATCGTCCTGGGAGTAATGAAAGTGCCATTTTCACGGACGTTGACAAAAAAAACGGGAGTTCCTATCCCTTCCGTATTGAGATACCTGTGTTCATCTTCAAAGTAATTGGTGTAAAATTCTCCATAGTATTCCCGGGCTTTGTCCTGCCGTTCCTTTTCCCGTTTCAAAAGCGCCATCAACCCGGAGTCAACCTTGATAACGCGGTAAGAATTATATTTGGGAGGCCCCAGAAACCACTGCCGCTTCTTCGCATCCCATTGAACCTGCTTGTTAATGTCGATGGTATTATTCTCAAAGTCCACGCTTGTCCAATCCACCGCGAAGGCTTCTCCCAAGCGCATACCGCCCTTATAACCAAACATCATCGGAATATGAGTGGATGCGCCTTCTGGGAACCTCTGAAAAATTTTGTTGATCCATTCCTGTTTAAGATAGATATGAGGCTTTGTTTTCGGCGGATTTTTGGGGATTGCCCTTGTAGATGGTAAGTTTACATATATCATCGGTGAGGTCTGAATAAAGTGCAGAGGCTCCACCGCATAGCGGAGGGAAGCGGATAAGATCCCCTTGATATTTGCGAGAGTAGCCCGGGAAATCCCCTCGTTAAACCGGTCATTAATCAGTTCTTGCAGTGCAGCAGGCGTGAGGGCTTTCAGCTTATAGTTACCTATTTTCGGCTTGATGTAAAGCCGGATCTTCTTTTCGTAACCGGCTATGGAACTGGACTTCAGATTGACGCGGCAATAATGTTCCATCCAGTAGTCCAGATAGTCTGCGACACTGATCTCCGATGGGACAAAGTGAAGGCCGGTCTGATTATACTCGTTCTGTGCCTTAGCGCCTGCTGCTTCGGCTTCGGCTTTGGTGCGGAAGCCACCGTGCTCAACCTGCTGGCGTTTTCCATTGACTTTTGCCGCTTCAAAGCGGTAGTACCAGGTACTCCCTTTTTTTCTTGTGGTTACTTTTGCCATAATATTCCCCTTTTCTGCATCATCTATCTGGTTAGCCGCTGTATGTCCAGCCAATGTATGATTTCTTCTTCGCTTACCCTAAACGCCCGATAGTCTTCCCGCCACTTTTTTGCTTCGACCTTGAATTTTTCAAAGGATTGGCGATATTTTTCTACCTCTGGATTCCTTCTTGCCCGGGCTTCTCTCGCTGCATAGACAGTCCGATAGAGTTTCATCACACGGTCATCCTGCTGACGTTCATACCATCGCTTCTCGTTGCCATACTCCCGGCAGGTGCGCTTACTGTCCTTGGGGCAGGTTCTTTCACAGTAAATGGCCAGTTTACGTCCAGCGGGAACGAATAGCTTGCCGCACAGATCGCATCTTTTCAGGACATATCCCTTACTCAAAATCGTATAGAGGGTCAAAGTACAAAACTCCACAACGCGGCTTACCGCAGGGAATGTATCCGGCAGTTCCGGTTCCTCTCTATTCAAAATTCGAAGTATGGCTGCGCGCAGCTCTTTCGCAGACGGAACAGGCTCATTTCGGACTTTTTCAAATCCACTCTCTTCGATGACCTGCCAGTTTTGATTGAGGGTCCACCCGGTGAACGAATTAAAAAGGCTACAGAATGTATCAGAAGAGAAGGTGATCTCACCATCTGCCAGCATAGTGGCATACTGCTGCAAGAAGGTTAACGCGGCAAAGTCATTTCCCAGCCTGCCGTCTAAATGGTAGTGGAGGATCATCTTTTCTATGAAATCGTCATCTGCCAGAAGCGGGTGATAACCCTCCAATACATCTATCATTTGGTCGATCTCTGTGTCTCCGTCTGCCTTTAAGATTTTAAGCAACTCTGTCCCCAAATCGGAATAATTGATCGAGAACAAGTCACAGCCGGTTTGAAAAATAGGGCCGTCCGTCACGGTATAACTGCCTTTCTGATGATGGGAGAGCCCTCTAACCGAAATGCTCTCCGTTTTTGCTTCTGTGTCAAATCTATAATCCTCGAACATCCAGCTTTCCTCCTATAATGTCTTTTACTTGTGGGGAAGGGGTTGCAATTTAATTTGTTGCATGTTATTATAGATGTATATTAGCATGCAACGTTTAAATTGTCAACAATCCATATACTCTTTTTTGATTTTGAAATGATATCACAACGGCACTGCGCCGTTTATCGGACTTGTAGTATAGGTTAATTTCAGAACAATCCCCTAATTTACGCAAAGGAGGAATCACTTTGCTACACGATAATGCCCTACACCATAGCTCTTACTGCCGAACGAAAACCTACCAGGCGGGTAATCAGCTCTTTTTTACAGCTGGCCGGGTTCCGATTCCTCCAAAAGGTTCCCGTGCTCCCAAAATGAACCCGAGTTCCGCAATCCAGCAAAAGAAAAACTTCTTGCAGACGAAGCAGCGATTCCGGCTGCTCCTCAATTATAATTTTACGTCCTGTGACTATGTAGTTGTTCTGAGCTATGATAATAAACATCTGCCAGACAATATAGGTCAGGCCTTTGAGGATGCCAAGAACTACCTTCGTCGGCTGAATCACTGGCGCTGTGCCCACGGACTGCCCAAAGCCAGTTACCTGTATTTAGTGGAAAATCGCACCAGAGAGGGCAAAGAAGCGCGGTTTCATATACATTTGGTTCTGTCCGGCGATATGCCGAAGGCCGTAGTAAAGCAGCTTTGGAAAAATGGACGAGTAGAGCGGATCGACTTTCTGGAGATTTCCGCAGACTGCGGCGCCAATGGGCTGGCGAGGTATCTTCAAAAAATTCACAACGCCGCCAACGGACGCCCAGGCAAATGGAATTACCGGCGCAGCGCCGATCTGCGGTTGCCGGAACCGACGATATCTACGGATATGACCCACCGTCAGACAGAGTTTTTCGCCCGCAATGAGCAGAGCTTAATCGAATATCTTGAAAATAAAGATCCTGCCTGCAGGGTGGAGGAAGCTATTGGCATTTTTCGCGACACCTTCCCTGGAGCTTATCTCTATGCGCAGATGTCCGGGCGGACCTCTTCTTCCTATGCATATGCGCCGCTTGCTGCCCAAAGAGCCTTAAAAGGCTGTCCAACTGACGAGGAACTTTCCGCTGCGGCCATACGGGTTATGGAGGAGCGGCGGGCATACCAATGCGATATCATAAATTCGCTTGTTCATAAGCCTTATCAGAAAAATTTTATAAGTGGAGGGTTCGGAAACTTTAAAAAAGAATCCGAGGTATCTTCGCTGGTTGTTGACAGAATTTCTCAAAATCTGATCCCAAAAACAACCTGCTATAGGCCGGATTGTGCATAAGGAGATCTTCTGGCGAATTGAATCCTGACAGACGTTTTTTCAAGATTCCTACGTTAGGGATTTGTTATAAGAACAGTACACTAAAGCCTGAAAGCCATGTGATTTGTAATGATAGGGAACGGCCAAACTACACCGAAATAGATTGATAATTGGCAGCCGTCGGGTAAGTGGTTACGGCTTTTCTGAGTTGCTGCCTAATGAGGGCCTTTGCGAAGTGAATTTGCCTGGCTACTATCCGTTACGGCATGGACGAAGGCCGGACGGGAGAACCGATGCTGCCCTCTGCATCCACCCCTTTTTGTAACGGCTTATTCATACTCCAGTAACAGAAAATCACTTGAACTCAAGATGGTATGCTGTTATACTTTAATTATAGAAGCAAGACAGCTTCTCTCCTTTCTTTCTTAAAATAAAACAGGTACACAAATCTCCTAAGGTGAAGTGACCCCGAAAAGTTAGACAATATTTTAGAAAAGGTAGTTCAAGCAACCGGAAGGGCTTGTTGTCTGTGAATGGCAGGCGGCAAGCCCTTTAACTTTGCCTTGATTCTGCGGTTATTGTAGTAATCGAGATAGTCCACCAGTTCCTGCTTGAAGTGATCCAAAGATCTGAAATCTTGCAGATAAAACAGTTCGCTCTTGAGCAGACCGAAGAAATTTTCCATGACG
>CALXGW010000005.1 GCA_944387965.1 uncultured Anaerotruncus sp.
GGCCGCGGCGGGATACCGCATCGATGCCGGAAACGGTAACGGCCTGCCTGCTGGAAGGCTGGGGCCTCGACCCGGTGATTGCAAGCCAGGAATTGACGGTTGCGGAAAACGGCACTTATACCGGTACGTTCCAATTGGAAGACCTTGCATATGGCAGCTATGAACTCGCCATCCGCAACAGTGAAGGTGACACCTACCGTTCCGACAGCATTTATGTGGCAGAATACGAAAAACCTGCGTATATTATCGATGTTTCGACCGAGAAACCCTATTATTACGCCAACGAACCGATCAAAATCCTGCTTTCCGCCCAGTATTATGACGGCACGCCGGTTTCCAATGGAAAATTGCGCGTAACTTCCGCCTTGCTGGGACTGACTGGGGCAGGGGAGGGGCTTGTCCAATTGGATGAAAACGGGCAGGGCTCTGTGACAGCGTCTTACCAGCCGGGTTATACAGGCGATCTGTCGGGCTGGTCGCCGGAATATGTTTCGCTTGACGTGACCAGTGGGGATGAACAGATGACGGCGATCTATACATTCTCGTCGGTCATGGTGCTGCCATCCAATGTTGCCGCAAAACTAAGCATGGATGAGCAGAATAACCTTACCATCTATACGGCGCGTATCGATGAAACCCGTCTGGTGGACGCCGAAGGGAATGCTTCCACCGCAGCTTATTCCGGCGGATACGATCTGCTGCGTGGGGCTGCAGCCGACCTGCCGGTCAGCGTGCGGGTCAGGAAGACCGAATATATCCGGGTGCCTGACGGGACCTATTATGACCCGATCGAGAAAAAGCAGGTACAGCGCTTCCGTACCGAACAGCAGGAAACGCTGGCAGATACCCTGCAGGGCCATACTTCGGGTGGCCGGCTGGTATTTACCGGCCTGCCATATAAAAATACCGATACCGTCTTTTACAGCTATGAGCTGGTATTTTCCGGCGGCATCCAGGGGGATGTCATGCAGGTGTATACGCCCTACCGCGCTTATTACGCATCCAATTCAGCTGACCGGGAATTCATGTTCCTGCCTGGGAACGACAATTACGCGAGTCTGCGTATTTCGGAAGAATTAAAGATGGGGCTTTATGAAAATGGGAACCGGCAGCGCGGCGACGGCAGGGTGCTGTATACGGTCGTCCAGCGCAAGATGCTGCATGCGGATGTGCTGGATGCCGGGGAGGATTATATCTTTACAATGGATGAGTCCTTCCTGCCAAATTTGTCTGTTGTGGGCGCATATTTTGACGGCCGGCATGTTTATGATATCAATGATTGCTCGATCCGTTACGAATATGACGAACGTACGCTGAAACTGGATATCCAGACGGATGAAGAAGCCTATGCGCCGGGCAAAACGGTCGAGGCCACCATCGGGTTAAGCGATGCGAGCGGCCGGCCGGTGGCTGGCAGCATATGCGTCGGGGTAGTGGATGAGTCGGTGTTTGCATTACAGGCGCAGCAGGTAAACCTTGCCTGGCAGGTCTATCAGGGCATCTATTACCCAAGCGTGACCCGCATGCTTTCTTATACGCCTTACGATTTGACGGTAAATGAGAGTATGGATATCGGCGGAATGGGCGGCGGTGGCGGCGACAGCGGTTATATCCGCAAAGAGTTCGTTGATACCGCCTTGTTCCAGACGGTGGAAGCCGGTGAAGACGGGAAAGCGCAGGTCACATTCACGCTTCCGGACAACATCGGATCCTGGCGGATCACAGCGGTCGCAGTGACCGACGATCTGAAAGCAGGGGACGGGCGCTCCAACATCATTTCCTCCCTGCCGTTCTATGTCCAGCCGATTTACAGCGACACCTATCTGGAAGGGGACGACATTGCAGTAACTGCCGCGGTCGGCGGGCTGGACTACGCGCAGTTGGAGGGCACGGTAGAATATACCGTTGAGATATTGGATGAATCCGAAAAGGTGATCGACCAGCTCACGGCAAGCGGTAAAGTCGGCGAGCGCGTCCCGGTGAATTTCGGCAAATATTCTGCCGGGAATTATATCATGCGGGTCACTGCACAATGCGGCGATTATCTGGACGCTGAACAGCACCCGTTCTCTGTGCTCAAGCAGGGGACGACAATCACAGTGATCGAAACCATGCCGCTGGATGAGGTTTCGGGGATCTCCAGCGTGCGCTGGCCGGTGGGTGTGCAGGTTTATGACCAGCGGCTCAAACCGTTTATGGATGGCTTGCAGGAGCTTTCCGGGCAGGGCAACAGCGCGCGGGTGGAGGTTTTGGCAGCCGCATGGCGTGCGCAGGTACTGTATAACAATATGCTGCCGGAAGCCGACCGCCGGAATATCCCGTACGACAGCCGTTTGGAAGATTTGATTACTGAGCAGGGCGTAAAACCGCTGGCAGCTGCCGAACCGTCGGCTGTGCTGACAGCAAAACTGCTGGTCGCAGCGCCCTCCATGGTCGAACAGCAGCAGGGCGCGCTCAACCTGTTCCAGCAGACGCTTACCGACCCGGCTGCCACCCAGGATGAGCGTGTGATGGCCTATGTCGGCCTGGCCGCCCTTAAACAGCCGGTACTGCTGGATATTACCCGGCTGGCGGAGGATGACACATTGACCGATACCCAGCGGCTCTGGGTAGCCGTCGGGCTTGCAAAACTCGGCGACTTTACCAGCGCGCACAAAATCTATGACAGCCTTTCCAAGTCGATCCTGACCGAAGGAAACCTCAAATACCTGAAGGCCGACAGCCGTGCCGACGAAATCCAGGCCACAGCAGCTGCGCTTGTTTTGACCTCGACCATTTCCAGCCCGGATGCGGATGCTTTCATGCAGTATTTCCTGCAGGGTGAAAACAGCCGTGCAAGGGTCGAAGGTGTTTTGCCGAATCTCGAAATGCTCTGCTATCTGGAACAGTACAGCGTGCCTTCTGCCGATAAGGCCGGCAGGTTCTCCTGTGTGATCGATGGGCAGGTCCAGGAGATTTCGCTGGGGGAAAAAGGCGTCAAGGCAATGGCGTTTACCAAAGACGCATTCGCCCAGGCGGATATTACGCCGATTGAAGGAGAATTGTACGCTGCGGTTTCCTATGTCGCATATACCACCCCGGAAAATGCGACATCGGGTTCACAGAGCAAAGTGCAGATCGAACGCACCTATACCCCGCTGGATGGGGATTCGATCACACGGGCCTCCCGGGTGCGGGTGGATCTGCGGGTCACCTTCTCCGACGATGCGCCGGAAGGCTGCTATTACCTTTCCGACCGGATTCCTTCCGGCCTGCGGTTTTTGTATGGAGATTATGTAGCAAACACAGGGAAGACCCTGACCGGATGGATGGAAAATGAGGGGCAAATGGTATATGGGGTCATTCACCGGGAGCTTTTGGAAGAAGATTTTTCCGAGCCGGAAAACCCGGTCATTATCAACAGCCCATATATGCCTGCTGAGGGCGAAAGTGTTGCCGTTATTGATGACAATACCTTTATTTTTACCTATTATGTCAGTGCGGCGCTTCCGGGGCAGTATGTGATCGAGCCGGCATATATCACTCCATATCAGGATGGAATTGCCGCCAAGAGTGAAAGCGGCCGGATCGAGATCGGGTAAACTGCCAAAGCAGGAAAATCCTCCTGCCGCATCATCAAAACAACGCAAAAATCCCGCCCCGGTATGCGGTTGTTTGGCCGTGTGCCGGGGCGGGATTCTCGATACAGAGTTTTATTTTAGATTGAGGGCGGTTGCAAGCATCTGATAAATACTTTGCGCGGAATGGCCAAAGCGTTCGGAACCATCGGATCCCATATGGATGCCCACGACTTCCCCCTGGCCGTTCAGCAGTGGCGCCCCGCTGATTTTAGCGGAGGAGAAGCGGTCTTCCAGCACATAATCAATGCGGCCCCCGTCGTCCGAAAGGACGACACAGGGATACAGGCAGCTTTCATAGGAAGCAGGGCTGTCGGAATCGAGCAGCGCAGCCAGATAGATCACATCGCCGGGTTTGCACGGCTCTTTTGCAAGAGGAAGCCCGGCCAGACCGGATGTGTCCTTGACATAAAATGCCGCCAGATCGGTTTCGACCGTGCCGGAGATAAAATATCCATTGGCATCTTCCATGACCAACGCGCTGTTTACCATACCATCCGAGACCGAACGATCCCCCAGGATATCATAAATATCCCCATTGGAAACGTAGGCCGGCAGTTCGCTCCCAGTTAAAGCATCGCCAAAATAGTGTATGGCTGTCGCGAGGACTGGTACGGTGGTCAGGTCGGTCTGCAGCAAAAAGGAGGTCCCGGCCTGATATTCGCCGTCGCGGGTATTCCATTTGACATGGAAGACGGATTTTTCAGGCAGCGTGCCGAATCCAGGGGCGGGCAGGGCGTCCGCATCCGGGACTTGCAGCCCGTCGCTGTCGGTGGCCAGTTCCCCGCCGCAGAGCGCTTCAAACTGTGCCAGCGTTTCTTCACTGAACGGGTTTTCCTTCGGGACAGAATCCTCCGGCGCGCCCAAATAAATCGGTTCCGGTGACTGCGGGGTACTGCTTTCCACATTCCCGCCCGTTTCGGAACTGCAGGCGCAGAAAACAACCGCAGCTGTGCAAAATAGGGCAGGCAATATCCATTTTTTAACCATCTCACGACGTCCTTTCTTTGATCCGCTTACTGCGCAAAACAGCGCATATGAAAGTAACATACCATAATCCGCCCGAAAAGGCAAGCGCCTGGAAGCAAAACGGGCCGACAGCCTTGCCTGGCACATATTTTTCCATACATATCACAGAAAAAGGAGACTCAGTATCATGCGAAGGAAAGACCGGGAAATGCCCAGGGAATTTGCTTTACAGATCATTGACAGCAGCCTTTGGGCGGTCGTGTCGATGGCCGGCGCCGACGGGGAACCGTACGGCGTGCCGCTGAGTTTGGTGCGGGATGGGGAGGTGCTGTATTTCCATGCCGCCATGGAGGGGAAAAAGGCCGATCTACTTGCAGAGAATGCGCGGGTGAGTGTCTGCTGCGTGGGGTATGCGCAGCTGGTGCCTGAGGTATATTCGGTTGCATATGGCTGCGCCATCGCCAGCGGCACAGCGCACCCGGTCACGGATGCAAAAGAAAAGCTGCATGCCCTACGCCTGCTTGCCGGACGCTATGCGAAGGATTACCCTGAACGCTTCCCACTTGAAATCAAAGAAAATTTTTCGCATACAGCTGTCTGGAAAATCCGGATACAGGAAATTTCCGGCAAACGGGCGGTATACCCCAAAACCGGATTGCCGGATGGCTCCCAATCAGGCGGAGGGCTGTAAAGCCGATCTGCTTTGGTACCCGTTTTACAGGGCCGCCCCGTAACGATTTCTTTGGCATTATAAAACCGGGATGAGGGAAACCTCATCCCGGTTTTATAATGTAATCGATCCGGTACCGCTACCGGTCCCATTTGTCGCACAGGGAATTGATCTGGTCGGCAAAACGGGCAAGGTCTTTATTGGTCCCGCCTTCATTATGCTGGATAACTTTAAGCAGCCGCTGGCCGGCAGCAACCAAACGTGCAAATACCCCCGAAGCCCGGACGGCAGCCGGTTTTTTCGGCTGCGGCTTTACGCCTTTTTCCAGAAGCTCCCCGGTAATCAGATCATACCGTTCCAGGAAATCCGGGGCGGTTACAGGGCGGTGATACCGTTCGGCACACAATGCCGCAAAGCTGTCACAGACAGAAGACTCGCCATGCACCACAAAAATATGTTTCGGCTTCTTTTCAAAGGCATCCAGCCACCGCAGCAGCCCATCCTGGTCCGCATGCCCGCTGACACCCTGCAGCTGCACGATCTCCGCACGGATATCAATGGTTTCGCCAAACATCTTGATGCTTGGCGCACCTTCCAATATCGCCCGTCCGGCCGTCCCGGCTGCCTGATACCCGACAAAGACAACCGTACACTCCGGACGCCAGAGGTTATGTTTCAAATGGTGCTTGATCCGGCCGGCTTCACACATGCCGGATGCAGAGATGATGACCTTCGGGCTATTGTCAAAGTTGATCGCTTTGGATTCGTCGCTGGTGACCGCAAGGTTCAGCCCATAAAAGCTGATGGGGTTGATACCGTGATTGACCAGTTTCATTGCCTCTTCATCAAAGCAATCCACACGGTTTTCATTAAAGATATTGGTTGCTTCGATTGCCAGCGGGCTATCCACATATACCGGGAAATTATCATGCCCATGCACCAACCCGCGCGCCTTGATCTCCCGGATGAAGTACAGCATTTCCTGTGTGCGCCCGACCGCAAAGGAAGGGATTACCACATTCCCACCCCGGTCAAGGGTACGCTGGATGATCTCCGCCAGGCTTTTGCTGTAATTGGGCGGGGGATTATGCAGCCGGTCGCCATAGGTCGATTCCACGACTACATAATCGGCGTCCTTGATATAGGCGGGGTCTTTAATCAGCGGCTGGTTGACGTTGCCAATATCGCCCGAGAAGACGATTTTTCGCTGTACGCCGTTTTCTTCCGCCCAAACTTCGATGGACGATGAGCCAAGCAGATGCCCCACATCAATAAAGCGGATAGAGATCCCTTCGCATACCTCAACCATTTCATTGTATCCGCAGGGAACCAGCCGTTCGATCACATGCTCCGCATCCGCCATGGTATAAAGCGGTTCATAAGGCTCATCACCGGCACGCTTGCCCTTTCGGTTGCGCCATTCCGCTTCAAACTCCTGGATATGCGCCGAATCACGCAGCATGATGCCGCACAGATCGCAGGTCGCATCGGTGGCAAAAACATGCCCGGTAAAACCCAATTTGGAAAGCAGCGGCAAACGGCCGGAATGGTCGATATGCGCATGGGTCAGAAAGACATAATCCACATCCGCAGGGGAAAGCGGGATCTCCTGATGCTCATATTCATCCGGCCCCTGCTGCATCCCGCAGTCGATCAGAATATGTTTCCCGCATGCCTGCAAATAATGGCAGCTGCCGGTCACTTCATGCGTTGCCCCTAAAAAAGATAGCTGCATACAGCCAATACCCCCTTAATCGATCCTATCTTGTTTATATGCTTTATTTTCGTATGCTATCGGCAGAATTCTTTATGTTTATTTTACACTTTTTGTATCCTTTGCACAAGCCCTTTTATGCTATTAGAAAGACGAATGGTTCTTCTAATAGAAAATACATTAGAATTTATCATCCAGGACAAGTATTTTCCGGCGCAGCGCTTTACTTTGCTTCGGTTTCTGTTTATAATTAAAGTGTGATATTATGGGCTGCGCTAAGGGAATCCCTTTGCGGCAGCTGTTTTAGGAGGGGCATCGTGTTTACAGCCAAAACCTACCTGTTAGCATCTTCCCTCGAGGAAGCATATGACGCGCTGCAAAAAAACAAGACCAATACCCTGGTCGCCGGGTGCTGCTGGCTGAAAATGACCCGTAAACGCATCTGGACGGCAGTGGATATCAGCCGCCTGGGGTTGGACAGCATCGTCCCGGACGGGGATACGCTGCAAATCGGCGCAATGGCCAGCCTGCACAGCCTGGAAACCGACCCGGCAGTCAAGGGATTTGCCGGCGGGATCTTATCCGAAGCGGTGCGCCGGATCGTGGGGGTGCAGTTCCGCAACTGCGCTACCGTGGGCGGCTGCGTATGGATGCGGGCCGGTTTTTCCGATCTGCTCACCGCCCTTCTGGCGCTGGACACCACCGTCTGCCTTTATCACGCGGGGCAGATGCCGCTGGATGAGTTCCTGACCTCCCCGGTCAAAAAGGATATCCTCACGCACATTATTGTCAGGGGCGGGCAACGCAGGGCTGCATACGTTTCCATGCGCCTGACCGAAACCGATTTCCCTGTCCTGACGGCAGCCGTCAGCCTACTCGGGGAGGATTGGCGGGTGGTGCTGGGCGCGCGGCCCGGTCTGGCCGCCCGGTGTGAACGAGCGGAAAATGCGCTTGGTACCGGCGACCGGGATGCAGCAATACAGGCCGTACGCGATGATTTGCGGTACGGCGGGAACCTGCGCGCGAGTGAAGCATACCGGCGGCAGGTCGCAGGTGTGTTGCTTGCGCGTGCGGTTGAAAAACTAGCAGGGGAGGGGGCAGCCGAATGAAAGTCAAGATCAAAGTAAACGGCAAACTCTTTGATAAACATATCCCCAACGATATGATGCTGATCGACTTTTTGCGGAAGTATGGTTTTTACAGTGTCAAGCGCGGTTGCGAAAGTTCCAATTGCGGGCTCTGCACCGTATGGGTCGATCAAAAGCCGGTGCTTTCCTGCTCGTATCCTGCCGCCCGTGCCGACGGGCATGAGGTCACTACCCTGGAAGGGGTCTTGCCGGAAGCGGAAGTGTTCGGCCGGGTCATGGCGTCGATGGGAGCGGAACAATGTGGTTTCTGCAGCCCTGGATTTGTTATGGCAGTACTGGCGCTCAAACGGGAGATTCCAAACCCGACCGAAGAACAGGCAAGGGAATACCTTGCGGGCAACCTCTGCCGCTGTTCAGGATACGCCTCCCAGATGAAGGCGGTCATGCAGTATCTGAAGGAGGGTTATCAATGAATACGGTAAATCAACCGATCCCGAAAATAGACGCACAGGCGCTGACGACCGGGAAAGGCGTCTATACCGATGATCTCGCGCCCGCCAATTGCCTGATCGTCAAGGTGCTGCGCAGCCCGCACGCTTTTGCGAAAATCAAAAGCATTAAAACCGATGCCGCTTTAAAAGTAAACGGGATCGAATGTGTGCTGACTTATGCGGACATGCCTAAAATCCGGTATACGCTGGCCGGCCAGTCCTATCCGGAGCCAAGCCCCTATGACCGGTATATCCTGGAGGATATTGTCCGGTATGTGGGGGATCCGGTAGCAATCGTTGCAGGCCGTGATGAGCGCACTGTGGATAAGGCGCTCAAGATGATCCGGGTCAAATATGAACTGCTGCCCCCAGTGATCGATTTTGAACAGGCGCTGGACAACCCTTCCGTCATCCATCCGGAAGCGGATTATTTTAATAATTTCCCGATCGGCGGCGATGTCAAGCGCAATCTGCTTGCAAGCGGCGGCCATTCGGGCGGCGACTTGGATGCGGTATTTTCTTCCTGCGATATTGTACAGGAAGAAACTTACTACACCAAAGCCAACGCCCAAGCGATGATGGAAACCTTCCGCACCTACACCTATCTGGATCACAACAGCCGGTTGACGGTGGTCACCTCCACCCAGGTGCCGTTCCATTGCCGCCGGCAGATCGCCCGTGCGCTCGGGCTCCCAAAGAGTGCCGTCCGGGTCATCAAACCCCGGATTGGCGGCGGGTTTGGCGCCAAACAGACATTGGTGAGCGAGATGTTTCCGGCTGTCGTGACCATGCGAACCGGCCGCCCGGCCAAAATCGTCTATACCCGGCAAGAAACGTTTGCCGCTTCCAACAGCCGCCATCAGATGCGGGTCACCGTCAAAGTGGGCGCAATGAAGGATGGGACCATCCGGGCGCTGGATGTGTATGCGTTGTCCAATGCGGGGGCGTATGGCGAACATGCTTCCACGACTGTGGGGTTGGTAGGCAGCAAAAGCATTGCGCTTTACACCCCGGAGGCTTACCGGTTCCATTATGATGTGGTATATACCAACACGATGGCAGGCGGCGCGTTCCGTGGTTATGGCGCAACACAGGGCTGCTTTGCAGTGGAGAGCGCAATCAACCAGCTGGCAGACCGCCTGGGGCTGGACCCGGCGGAGATCCGGCTGAAAAACATCCCCAAACAGGGGGCAGCGATGCCCGCCTATCTGGACGGCCCGCTTTCCAGCTCGCGGCTGGACGAGTGTATCCGGCGCGGGATGGAAATGATTGGCTGGAAGGAAAAATTCGGTATCTGCCGCAGCGACGGGAAAACCGCGCGCGGCGTCGGGATGGCGATTACCATGCAGGGCAGCGGGATTGCAAACATCGATACCTGCGCTGCGACCATCCGTTTAAATGACAATGGGTTTTATACCTTATTTATCGGCGCGACCGATATGGGTACCGGCTGCGACACCATCCTGGCGCAGATGGCGGCGGAAACGCTGCATTGCCCGATGGAACGGATCACCGTGGACGGGGTGGATACCGACCATTCGCCGTTTGACAAAGGTTCGTATGCTTCCGGGACCACCTATCTGACCGGTATGGCTGTGGTAAAGGCGTGCACCGAATTATGTGAAAAAATCCGCCGCCAGGGGGCGTTGAAATTGGGCATTTCATTGTCCCAAGCCGCTTTTGACGGGGATCAGGTGGTATCTACACTCGACCCGGCACAGGCCATTGGGCTGGAGCCGCTTGCCCAGCAGCTGGTAGTGGGGGACGGGGAATGGCTGCAAGTCACCGCGACCCACAGCAGCCCGGTTTCCCCGCCGCCCTTGATGGCAGGCTTTGCAGATGTGGAAGTGGACCTCGGCACCGGAAAGGTGCGGGTCCTCGATTACGCAGCCGTTGTGGACTGCGGGACGGTCATCAACCCCAATCTGGCAACAGTACAGGCGCAAGGCGGGATCGCCCAGGGGATCGGCATGGCGCTTTATGAGGATATCCAATATAATCCGCAGGGCAAAATGCTGAATGATTCCTTTATGCAGTATAAGATACCATCCCGCCTGGATCTGCCGGATATCCGGGTCGAATTTGCCCCGAGCTATGAACCGAGCGGCCCATTCGGAGCAAAATCGATCGGCGAAGTGGTCATCAATACGCCCAGCCCGGCAATCGCATCCGCGATTTTCCAGGCAACCGGCGTCATCTGCCGCAGCCTTCCGGCTACACCGGAGCATATCCTGCTCGGGATGGCCAAAAAGCAAGGGGGTGCCGGCGCCTGATATACCGATGTCCATGCGGACCGCGCATTTTTTATTGACCGCCAGAAAACGCTGCAACGCTGGATATTATTTCGTTAAAGTCGAATTTAGCGAAATTTAGGGGAGGAAAAACGACCCAAAATGACGCCACATTTTTTATGTGGTATAAAATATCCGGTTTTCCAATGGGATTTGCCTGTATCGGCGTCGCAACGTTTTCTGTTTCGGTTTTCTCTTTTCTATATTCATACTTGCTTTTTTGGCAAAATTCCCCAATAATCCAGAAATATTTTCAATATCCATTGACAAAACCCTGCAAAATAGCGTATGATGGACTTGTGAGAAAAAATTTTTATATTAAAAACTTTTTTTAACCTTATGGTTGCGCCTGTTTATCGCCGGCTGCCATCTTTATTGATACAGCGAGGTATATTTGTTGTGAATGATCTTTTAAAACCTTATATCCCGATGGTCAAATTTATTGCAGAAGTTTTCGGGGATCACTGTGAAGTGATCCTGCATGATTTGACCAATCTGGAGTCTTCAATTATTGCAATTTCCAATAACCACGTTACCGGACGGCAAATCGGTGGCCATATTACTGATTTTGGCCTTTCTGTGATTAGCGACCCTGCCTTTAAAGATCGTGATTTTATCGTCAACTACGAAGGCCATACCGATAACGGCAAAAAGACCTTCCGTTCCTCCACTTTTTTTATCCGGGACGATCAAGGCACACCGGTTGGCCTGTTCTGCATCAACTATGATATTACAAGTTGGCTGCAGGTGAAAAAAATGGTGGATCATCTGGTCGCTTTTTCGTCTGAATTTTCCTCCGGCAGCGCTGCACAGGAAAACCCGGCGCATCCGAATGTCGAAACCTTTTCTTCGGGGATCGATGGGGTGCTGCAGACACTGCTGAACCGTACCGTATATGAAATGGGTGGGGATGTGATCCGGATGCTTCCGGAAGAAAAGCGCCAGGTGGTCGCCCAGCTTTCCCAGCGGGGCTTCTTCAATTTGAAGGGCGCGGTCAGCATTGTGGCCAAAAGGCTGGATGTATCCGAGCAGACTGTATACCGTTACCTGCGGGAATGCCAGGACTGAGCCAACCGTGTTTTACAAGGAAAGGGCGGTGATTTCGTGCGAGCGGCTGTAATCCCACTGAAAAACCTTTCCCACGTCAAAACGCGTCTGGCTGGGTACCTCTCCCTTGAAGACCGCATTTCCCTCTGCCTGGGGATGCTCAACCGCTTGATCCTGCTGCTCTCTTCTGCGCCGGAGATCGACGCTGTCTTTGTAACCACCCCCGACCCACGGGTGCAGGGATATCTGGATCGGGAATTCCCTCATGTGCATATCCTGAGGGATCCTGGCCACACCACCCTGAATGCCGCTGCAAAACAAGCGCAGCATTCTTTATGCGTGCAGGGGTTTTCCTCGATGCTGTTTTTGCTTGGGGACCTTCCTTTTCTGACGTCGGATGATATATACAAAGCTTGTACTTTGGGACATACCCATCCGATCGTATTGATGCCGGACCGGTTTGAGGAAGGCACCAACGGTATGCTGCTTTCGCCCCCCAACCTGGTTTTTCCCAGCTTTGGGCAAGGCAGTTTTTCCCGCCATCTCAGCCAGGCGCGCGTGTCCGGGCTTCCCTGTGCAGTTTTGCGCACCGCAGGATGGGGCGCCGACCTGGACACCTGGGATGACCTTTGCCGTGCGCGGCGTCTGCTGCCGGCTTTTGACGATTGTTTTCGCGGCCTGAAATCTGCCGCGAAGGAATAAAAATTACATCCAATTTACAGGAGGTTGTTACGATGACAAAGGCGAATTTTGGTATTGGTGTTGCAACAGGCACAGAAGGTCTTATGTATCCCATCCCGTATTCCTCTGCCCGCGAGGTTGTCGATTTGTCTGTCTATGCCGAAAAACTGGGGTTCCATTCGGTTTGGGGCAATGATCATATCACCACCCAGCACTATGTGCGCGAAGAATTCCCGGGCAACCCGCCCCGTTATTATGCGCCGCTGCTGACCCTGACCGCAATCGCAGAGCGCACCACCACCCTGAAAGTCTGCACTGCGCTGCTGGTAGTCCCCTTCCGCAATCCGGTTGTCCTTGCAAAAGAAATCGCTACGCTCGACCAGCTTTCTGGCGGCCGTCTGCTGCTGGGCGTTGGCCTGGGTGCATACCGCGAGGAATTCGAAGCTGAATTCGGCGACAGCGCGCATGGCATGATCCGCGGCGAGATGCTCAACGAGAGCCTCACCATTATGGACCGCCTGTTCAATGAAGAGAATGTTACTTTTAAAGGCAAATATTTTGATGTGCAAAATGTGCAGTGCTTCCCGAAACCGGTCCAGAAACCGTTTGCGTTCTATTTCGGCGGCAACTCGGCCAACAGCTATGACCGCGTCGCGAAATGGGGTACCGGCTGGCTGCCTGCCCTGCTGACCCCTGAAGAGGTCAAAGCCGGCTGCGCCGCTCTGAAAGAATCCTGCGCGAAAGTGGGCCGCGATGTTTCCGAGATCGATATCGCTCCGCAGATTTCCGTCTGCCTGGCCAAAACCCATGAGGAAGCCATTCAGAAATGGGAAAAATCCCAGATCTATCAGCACAGCCTTTCCCTGGGTAAATCCACAATGAAAGGCCGCGATGCAGGCAACTACCTTGACCGCAACCTGATCGGTTCCCCGGACGAAGTGCGCGCCCGCGTTGAACAGTATATCGAAGCCGGCGTCACCACCTTCTCCGCGCTGATCTTTGCCGACAGCAACCTGGAAGAAACCCGCGAACATATGCAGTTCTTCTCCGAGGAGATCATCAGCAAATATGGCAAATAATTGCTTGCTTATTCCAGCATTAGCCGTTAATATTTAAGGGAGGTTTTACATATGAACTTGGTAGAATACCGACACAGCCGTCTGGATATGGCCGCTGCCGAGGGCGGATACGACCTGCTGGTCGCCTCCCTGCCCGCCAACATTGATTATATCAGCGGTTATCACAGTGTGGGACAGGACTGCATGCAGCGCACACAGGCTTATGTGCTCTATGTCCCTGTAAAACGCCGCATCATCTACGCGATGGGTTACGCGGAACTGCCCTCAATCGTCGAGTGCGCCGGCCTGGATGCTGAAATTTTCTGCTGCGGCGGGTTCCGTTTTTCGGGCAACAAGGGCGACGCTTTGAGTGAACTTGCTGTCAAACTCGGCGCAAACCGGTATGCCTCCAACGAGGAAGCGCTGGCCGCTGCGATCAAGGCGACCGGGGCGAAGAAGGTCGCGCTGGACGAAAGCCGGGTAAACCAGGTCTATTGGCAGAATATCTGCAAAGCCTGCGGCGATGGGATCACCCTTGAGCCGGGCACCGACGTCTTTATGAAAGCGCGTTTTCTCAAACATCCGGATGAGATCGCAGGGATCGAGCGTTCGACCGAGATCGCCGAGCGCAGCCTGCTGGCCATGCTCGACCAGTTCCAGATCGGCATGACTGAGCACGACCTGCAGCAGATCTATATCCAGGAAGTCCTGAAACGCGGCGCAGATCCGCTGTTCTTTGTTGGCACCGCCGCCAAACGCGCAGCTTATTCGGATACCATCAACACCGGCCTTCGCATTGGCAAAGGCGATATGATCCGCTTTGACTT
>CALXGW010000006.1 GCA_944387965.1 uncultured Anaerotruncus sp.
CGACTTATTTCAGTATGATTTTTCGGTTTGGAAAAGGATGAAAAAATCAGACTGAAAACCTCAAAACCCTTGATCCTACGGGGCTTTTCCGGTTTGTCGTAATTATACCGTAAGGGCACACCTACGCGAGCCTGATGATCGCCGACGGCACTCCGCTCCCCGTGGTCTCTCGCAGACTGGGCCATGCACAGGTCAGCACCACGGCCAATATTTACGCCCACGCCATAGCGTCGGCCGACGAGAAGGCCGCACAGATCGCCGAGAAGTTTGCCGACGTTGTGACCACTCCCGAGGATTGTCAGGCAACAGGCAAAAGAAAAAGCCCCGCCAAAAGGCGGGGCAGGCTGGAGCTGGTGGGGTGACTCGAACACCTGACCTGCGCATTACGAGTGCGCTGCTCTACCGACTGAGCTACACCAGCATAATGAAGGCAAAAACCTTGTTTTTGAGAATAAGCACCAAATAAACACCAAACCGACCGGAACGAGCCGAGTGGCAAACGGGAAAACGCTGATTTCATGCGGGTTTGTGGGCTTTTGGGCCTGCTTCGACCTGCTGATTACGAATCAGCTGCACTACCGACTGTGCTACACTAGCATATTGACAAAAGACTTTTGCCAACAATGTTGCCTAACTAGTATATCACCCGGCAGCGCACACGTCAACAGATATTTCAAAAAGATTTTGATAAAATCCTGAAATTGTCCTTGACTACACCGCCAGTAGGTTTTAAAATGGCTACATGGTATTTTTTATCAAACACCCCGCAAAACGGAGGTTTTTTTATGCTTTTGGCAATTGATATCGGCAATACAAACATGGAATTCGGCGTTTTCAGTGGAAAAGAGATCATTGCATCTTTCCGTTTGGGAACCAATCGGGATATTACTTCAGATGAAGTTGGCTTATTTACCTGCCAGTTTTTCCAGGAAAACAGCCTGGACCGGCATGATATTGATGATATTATCATTGCATCGGTTGTACCACAGGTGATGTATTCAATCAATAATGCGGTAAAGAAATATTTCTTTAATAAAACTCCATTGGTCGTTGGAGATAATATCAATGTGCCCATCCCCAATTTATATGAAAACCCTCGTGAAGTTGGCGCTGACCGCTTGATTGCTGCTGTTGCAGCCTATGAAAAATATGGCGGGCCGCTGATCGTCGTTGATTTTGGTACAGCTACCACCTTTGACGCAGTCGGCGCTGGCGGGGAATACTTGGGCGGTGCGATCTATCCCGGCATTAAAATTTCTATGGACGCCCTTTTCAGCAAAACTGCCAAATTGCCCCGTGTAGAATTGGTGCGCCCGGAAAATGTCATCGGCCGCAATACCGTTTCCAGCCTGCAATCCGGTGCGATTTATGGATATGTCGGAGCTGTCACAAATATTGTGCATGCGATGACGGGTGAACTTGGCGATTCTACCAAAGTCATTGCGACCGGTGGGCTTGCAAAAATGGTTGGTGATGAAAGCAATATCTTTTTGACCATTGACCGTACCCTTACCCTGGATGGACTGCGCATCCTTTACGAACAACATATGAAAAACCAGTCCAGGTAATTATTTTGATACCCCCTTATTTTATTTGACAGGAGGTTTTATTTTGCGTACTTGTTCTATAATCTGCATTCTTTTATGCTTTATCATGCTTTTATCTGCATGTGGTGGGAAAGATACCTCTTCCTCATCAGCTGCACCCGCTTCGTCCACAGCTTCACAATCAGATCCGTCCAGTTCCGACGCATCTGATGACGCTTCTGATTCTGCGGAACAGCTTCCCCCTGTCCTCGGCAGCTTTTCAGCGGAGGATTTGGATGGCAACGCTTTTACACAGGATCATTTTAAGGATTATTCCCTTGTTTTTGTCAACCTCTGGACCACTTACTGCGGATATTGTATTGAAGAAATGCCATATCTGAAAGAACTGTCGGATGAATATGCATCAAAAGGTGTCCTGTTCCTGGGGATCGTAGGAGATACCCTGGATATGGACGGGAATCCTGATGCAGCGCAGATCGACCTGGCAAAACAGATCGTCGCCGAAACCGGAGCAGATTACACGCATCTGGTCCCGACCGATCCGGTTTTACTTGCGATCATGAGCCAGCTCCCTTCGGTACCATCCACCTTTTTGGTGGATTCTTCCGGCAGCCAGGTTGGCAGCGCCGTCATGGGGATGCAGACCAAAGAAAACTATCAGGCAATGATCGATGCCGCATTGGAGGAACTTGGCAAATGAACACCCTGCAAAAAAACTGGCCCGCCCTGACGCTTACCTTTTTGGGGATTGTGTTCCTGATTTATGGCGGTTTGCGGGGCGAATATCTGGCCGTGCTGCGCAAAGCAGTTATGGTATGTTTGGAGTGTGTCGGAATTGGCTGAAAAAAGAAAATCCATCCGGCATTGGGTACAATTTGCCTTTTCTGTTTTCACCAACGGGTATCTTGCCGGATTTGCCGGCGGCCGGATTTTTACCGGCCGGGCAAAAGGGATCTGCCTGCCTGGGCTCAACTGTTATTCCTGTCCGGGTGCGCTTGGTTCCTGTCCGATCGGCGCGCTCCAATCGGTGCTGGGAAGCCGCGGTTATCACATTTCCTTTTATGTTTTCGGCTTTTTGATGCTGATTGGCGCGGTTTTAGGCCGGTTTGTATGCGGCTGGCTCTGTCCGTTCGGGCTGATCCAGGATTTGCTCCACAAAATCCCTTTCCCTAAAAAATACGGCAAAATCCCCGGGGATCGCTGGCTGCGGCTGATGAAATGGGGGCTGCTGATTGGGTTTGTGATCCTGCTGCCGCTTTATGCGGTGGACGCTTTCGGCCAGGGCAAGCCATGGTTCTGCAAATATGTCTGCCCTTCCGGGACGCTGTTGGCTGGCCTGCCGTTGGTTCTCAGCAACCCTTCCCTGCGTCAAAGTATCGGGTGGCTGTTTGCATGGAAAAATGTCATCCTGGTTTCCCTTTTGCTTCTTTCGGTCATTGTCTACCGTCCATTCTGCCGTTATTTATGCCCGCTTGGCGCAATATACGGATTATTTAACCCGATCGCTTTCTGCCGGATCCGCTTGGATACGGATGCCTGTACCAGCTGCGGCGCCTGTCGGAAAGCCTGCAAGCTGGATATCTCCCCCGATCGGACGCCCAATAACATAGAATGTATCCGCTGCGGGGATTGCATTCGAAGCTGCCCGCATCAGGCGTTGTCGTTCACCTTTCCGGGCAGGCAGCAAAAACCCGGTGAAAAATTGCATCCGCAATGATTTTTTGACACAGCCCATATCCACTGGGCTGTGTTTTTTCATGCATGTTTTAAAGGGTATGGTGGGATAATAATCCAAATGACTACTGCCATCCGGGGGCTGCTGTTATGCATCACACCATTTTCTATTCTGTGAAAAAAGGGCTGTACCGGGCGCTCGTTTGCCATGACCCGCAAATCCGTGCAGTATATGAGGAAGCTGCCGCACATGCCAAAGCATCTGGACGCCACAGCCGGATACATTCGTTGAGCTGCCTGTTCGGCCTGCATCTGCAAAAATATCTATTGGGCCGCCCGCTTGCCATATCCAGCCAGCCCCGGCACGCCCCACGCGTACCGGCCGGGGAATCGTTCCGGTACGCATCCCCTGAAACGCTTGCCAAAAGGCTTTCGGCATATGATGTGATCTCGTTTGATATTTTCGATACCCTGCTTTTCCGCCCTTTTTCCGACCCCAAAGACCTTTTCTATCTGGTCGGGGAAAAACTTGGCGTGCTCGGCTTCCGGGAACTGCGCATCCAGGCGGAAAAACGCCTGCGGGCAGCCAATCCCGGCAAGGAGATCACCCTTTTACAAATTTACCGGGAACTTTCCCGCCATGCCGGGATTGACCCTGCCGCAGGTGCGGCGGCTGAATTTGCGGTGGAATCTTCGCTCTGCCGCGCCAATCCTTATCTGTTCCAGGTAGTTTCCAAATTGGCGGGCATGGGCAAAACGCTGGTCGCCGCATCGGATATGTATCTGGATGCCGGGCAATGCGAATCCCTGCTGCGCCGCTGCGGTTATCATGATTTTGTAAAAGTTTATGTTTCCAGCCAGGGACGCGGCTCCAAACATGGCGGCGCCCTTTACCGGCAGATCCGCCGGGAATTTGGGGCACATCTGCGCTATGCGCATATCGGGGACAATTTTTTTGCTGACGTAAAGATGGCACGGTGGGAAGGGTTTTCTGCCATTTATTATCCAAATATCAACCGGCTGGGGAATCCGGCGCGTCCCGGCGGGATGTCGCCGCTGGTCGGTTCGGCTTACCGCGGGATTTCCAATGCGCTGCTCTGCTGTGGACGCAAAAAATATTCGCTGGCCTATGAATACGGCCTGCTGCGGGGCGGTTTGTTTGTGCTGGGTTATTGCCATTTTATCCACCGCTATGCCATCTCCCATCAGATCGACCGGGTACTCTTTTTTTCCAGGGATGGGGAGATCCTCAAACGGGTATACGATCTGCTTTATCCGGGAAATGGGAGCAAATATGTGGCCTGGTCGCGGCTGGCGGCTTTAAAAATGACTGCCCATCGCAATCCCTCCCTCTTTTTCGAGCGGATGTTCCTGCATAAGTCCGGCACCGGCATCACAGTGAAACAGGCACTTTTGTCCGCCGACCTCTATCCCCTTTTCCGCAGCCATCCCCTGCCCTTTTCCAGCCCGCTTGACCGCAAAAATGTCCATCTGCTTCAAAAAGCCATCCGGTCACGCTGGCCGGAGGTATTGCAGATATATGCCCAACAGTCCCAGGCTGCCAAACAGTATTACCATGCTGTTTTGGAGGGCTGCAAAAAGGTCTGCGCCGTCGATATCGGTTGGGTGGGAAGCGGCGCGATCTCGCTGATGCAGCTGGCAGAACAGGATTGGGGGTTCCACTGCAAGGTTTATGGGCTGCTGGCCGGCACCATGCCGCCCCATTTCCCCGGTTCGGACTCCAATGCAGCATTTTTACAGTCCGGCAGGCTGCATACTTATCTTTTTTCCCCTTCCATGAACCGGGAACTGCTGCTGCGGCATCATCCCGGCGCCGGGGACAACCTCTATCTGGAATTTTTGCTTTCCTCCCCCGGCGGCACCCTGATCGGCTTTTATCCCGATCAAAAAGGCGGCTGCCGGGCTGTCACCGCCCCACATGAAACCCAAAACCCGCAGGCGATCCGCGATATCCAGCGGGGGATTTTGGATTTTGCCCGCGCCTGGGACAGCTGGTTTTCTGATTTCCCATATATGTCCCGCATTTCCGGCAGCGACGCTTATCTCCCGTTCCGCCAGGCCGCTGACGATGCAGGATATCTGCGCGCCGTCTTAAACGGCTGCCGCTTCCAGGCCCACCCCGGCGGGCCGGCGGAACCGATCCTTTGATATGATGCAGG
>CALXGW010000007.1 GCA_944387965.1 uncultured Anaerotruncus sp.
ATCCGGCAGCAGGGCAAGCGAAGCGGTATTCGGGCTGCTGTAGCCGATGTATTCGGCGTTTGCCGCGCCGATGGAACCTTCCAGCATGAAATTGATGAACATCTCTGCACATTCTTTTTCCTTAGCACAGGTGGGGATGACCATTGCATCAATAAAACGGTTGGTCCCTTCCTCCGGCACAAAACAGCCCAGGCTTTCATTTTCGGCCATCATGGTGATCGCATCGCCCGCATAATATGGAGCAATGGCTGCCTCGCCGCCGAGCATCTTATCAAAAATTTCATCCATGACATATGCCTGTACCAGGAATTTCTGATCCTTGAGCAGTTCCAGCGCTTCGCCCAGCTGTTCTTCATTTTCCGGGTTCATGGGGTATCCAAGCCGCTTGAGCGCGATGCCGAAATCATCGCGCGGGTTGGCAAACATCAGGATATCGCCCATATATTTCTGGTTCCAGAGCAGTTCCCAGCTGCCAATATCTTCCTCATCGACCATATCCTTGTTGTAAATGACCACAACGGTCCCCCACATATAGGGTACGGAATATTCATTGGTCGGGTCAAAGTTGGAGTTATGGAAGCTGGGGTCGATATTTTTAAAATTCGGGATGTTTTCAAAGTCCAGCTTTTGCAGCATCCCTTCCCGGATCATGCGGGCGACCATATAATCGCTGGGAAACAGGATATCATAGTTGGCCCCGCCGTTGCGCAGGCGGGCATAGACCTCCTCATTGGTGGAGAAGGTGGTATAATTCACCTTGATATCGGTCAATTCTTCAAATTCCTTGATGACATCCACACTGTCGTCCGCGCCGTTGGAGATATATTCGCCCCAGTTATGGACATTGATCGATTTCCCCTGGCCGCGGAAACGGGTGTAATAGGATTCGTCCTCCACATCCACCTGGGCGGAAACCGGCAGCGCACAGATACCAAGCAGAAGCACCGTCAGCAGGATGGAAAACAGTTTTTTCATGCGCGTGCCCTCGCTTTCGTACGAAGTTCGCGTTCTTTCCGGATCGCATGCAGGTTGACCACCAGCAAAACGGTCAGCACGACGACAAACAGGATGGTGGACAGCGCGTTGATCTCCGGGCTCACCTTGCGGCGGGTCATGGAATAAATGGTGATCGGCAAGGTCTGTGAAGTGGAACCGGATACGAAATAACTGATGATAAAATCATCTAGCGAATAGGTGAACGCCATCAAAAAGCCGGAAACGATCCCCGGCATGATCTCCGGCACGACCACCTTGAAAAATGCGCTGACCGGGCTGCATCCCAGATCCTGCGCCGCCTCGTAAATATAGGTGTCGATCTGGCGCAGTTTTGGCAGCACATTCAGGATGACGTACGGCAGGCAGAAGGTGGTATGCGCAATAATCAGGGTCGTAAAGCCGAATTCAATATTGACTCCAAAAGTCTTGAGCCATACGAACAGCAGCATCAATGAAACACCCATAACGATTTCCGGGTTGATGACCGGCATATAGGTGATATTCATGATGATTCCGCGGCTCCAATGCTTCATATTGGCAATCCCGATCGCGGCAAGGGTGCCGACCAGGGTCGCAACCACCGAAGAAACAACTGCAATAATCAAGGTGTTGGCCAACGACTGCAAAATGGCGTCGTTGGTGAACAATTTTTGATACCAGCTGAAAGTGAAGCCTGTCCAGGCGCCGCGGGAGCGGGACTGGTTGAAGGAAAAGACGATTAAAACAAAGATCGGCAGATAAAGGAAGGCCATGATGAGGCCGACATAGGTTTTGGACAGCCATTTCATCAGAGCGCCACCTCCTTTTCCTCATCGCCGAACTGGTTGGTGATACTCATGCAAAGCAGCACCAGCACCATCAGCACCAGCGAAATCGCTGCACCGAGGTTCGGGTTATAGGCATTGCCCAAAAATTGCAGTTCGATCAAGTCGCCGATCAGCAGGTTGCCGCCGCCGCCCAGCATACGGGAGATAACGAAGGTGGAAACCGACGGGACAAACACCATGATGACGCCGGTGGAAATACCCGGAATGGTGAGCGGAATGAGAATCCGGCCCAACACCTGTATCTGACTGCATCCCAAATCCTGCGCCGCTTCAATCAGCGAGTTGGGGATTTTGGTCATAATCGAATACAGCGGCAGGATCATAAACGGCAGATAGTTATAGATCATGCCCAATACCACCGCACCTTGGGTGTTGATCATTTCCAGCGGGCCAATGCCAAAATTAGAAAGCAGCCGGTTGATTAGGCCGTTTTTTTCCAGGATGGTCATCCAGGCATAGGTACGCAGCAAAAAGTTCATCCACATCGGCAGCATAATCAGCATAATCATCGTGCGTTGGCTGGCCCCGCCGCGCCGGGAGATAAAAAATGCGAGCGGGTAAGCGAGCAGCAGGCAGATAATGGTTGCAATAAATGCCAGCCACACCGAACGGATCAAAACCGGGGTGTATTCGCCGACCTGGGAAATATAATCGATCGTAAATTGCCCTTCTGGGCCGGTGAACGCATAATAAGCGATCAAGAGCATGGGAACCACGATAAAAATAGCCATCCACAAAAGGTAGGGAAAGGCAGGAGCCCTGGATTTCATCCTTCCACCTCCATTTTATGCATGATATGGATATCGAACGGATCAACCCCCATCCCAATAAAAGTCCCGGGCTCTTCGCAGCGGGTGGAATGGATCATCCATTTATATCCATGCGCATCCACGATCATTTCATAATGCACGCCTTTAAAGATCACCGATTCAACAACGCCGGTAATCGGGGCGACCTTGGGGTCAATGATCTTGATGTCTTCCGGACGGATCACAACATCAACCCGTTCGAGAGGTTTAAAGCCTTTGTCCACACATTCCAGCTTTTTGCCGGCGAATTCCACCAGGAAATCCTGATGCATGACGCCATCAATGATATTGCTTTCACCAATAAAATCGGCAACAAACGCATTTTTCGGCTCGTTATAGATATCCTGCGGCGTACCGGTCTGAAGAATTTCGCCATCCTTCATGACGACCACGGTATCCGACATGGTGAGGGCTTCTTCCTGGTCATGCGTGACATAGATAAAGGTGATCTCCAGAGCCTGCTGCATCCGTTTGAGTTCAATCTGCATCTCTTTGCGCAGTTTCAAATCAAGCGCGCCTAACGGTTCGTCCAGCAAAAGCACCCGCGGATGGTTGACCAGCGCCCGCGCGATTGCAACACGCTGCTGTTGGCCGCCGGAAAGCTGTTCGACCCGGCGATGGTCATATCCGGCCAGGTTGACCAGTTCAAGCATTTCATGCACACGGGTTTTACGCTCATTTTCGGGTACTTTCCGCAGCTTCAGGCCAAATTCAACGTTTTCAAAGACATTCAGGTGCGGGAATAAGGCATAACGCTGGAAGACAGTGTTGACCTGGCGCTTATGCGGCGGCAAATCATTGATCCGGACACCGTTAAAAAAAACGTCACCAGACTTAGGGGTCACAAAACCACCGATTGTCCGAAGCGTTGTGGTTTTCCCACAGCCGGACGGCCCAAGTAAGGTAACGAATTCTTTGTCCCGGATGTCCAAATCCAGACCGACGAGGATGGGTTCCCCATCAAAGTCTACGGAAATGTTCCTGAGGCTTACAATATTATTTTTTTCCATTTATGCATCCCCCTTTGCGGATTTTAGGCAAATTGCCCCCAACGCCCGGTTACCGCTTAACCCGCAAAAGGCATGAGGCCATCTTTTCGTTGGATGGCCCTAATCGCAGCGTGACAGACACGGATGCCTGTCCGCCCGTTATCAGGCGGCCGTTGGGTCGTTGGCTTTCTGTTGCAGATGCAAAAACTGCAAGACCAAATATAGCACATAATCAGAAAAAGTCAAGCATTTTATGCGGTTTTTCGATCTATTTCTGCAAATTTTTTGATTTTTGAAAAAGTAAATCAAAAAATCTTATTTTTCCTGCAAAATACTCGTAAAATCTCGGCTATACGTTTAGTGAATGACAAGATTTGCGGGGTATCTGACGGGCAGTGTTTTTGATGTTGCAAAAAGTTCTGTTTGGTTACTATCATGTGCGCAAAAGGGCTTGATTTTTCAAAAATTTTATGATAATATAAATAAGCTGTTTTAAAACAGTATATTTTTCCGGATGTGGCGCAGTTTGGTAGCGCGCTACCTTGGGGTGGTAGAGGCCGTGGGTTCAAGTCCCGCCATTCGGACCAAGGCGAGTGTTCTTATCGCGTTTGAAACG
>CALXGW010000008.1 GCA_944387965.1 uncultured Anaerotruncus sp.
GCCTTACAAACGGGAAAATATATGAAGCCTGGGAAGAAAATGATGATTATTACCTTGTAATCGATGATAGCGGAGAAGATTATATCTATCCAAAAATAAACCCGCATGCTCCTGACGGCAGCACAACCGACGGCAGGTGGGAAATCGTGGAAAAATAAACCGAAATATTAAAATTAGGCGTCATGCGAAAAGCACGGCGCTTTTTTTATGCCCAAAAAAGGAGGGGGTAAAGATGACCTATCTGGAATTATTGCAAAAAAATCTGGTGGATGAGATCGAAGCCACACGGGCTTATGCGGCGACAATGGCAGTTGCCCCGCCGGGCGATGTGCCGACGCTGCTGGAATTGCTGGCGGATGAAACCGACCATATTGCCCATGTCGCGCAGCTGATCTCCCAGCAAACCGGCGATCCTGTGGATTATGCTGCGCTGGTATCGGGGGTGGAGTGATGGCGATTGCATATTACGGGGCGCAGATCAGCCCCAACATGACCCGCACACCCGAAGGATACCTGATCTGCCGCAATGTCCCGATCAACCGCACCGGAGATCAGGAATACTCCGCACGCGATCTGGGATTGGGGGGCGACCCCGACCGGATGGTGATCGTCCACCGGTACCCGGAGGATGTATTTGACCCGGCGGCGATTGCGTCGTTTGAAGGCAAAGACATCACGCAGGGGCATCCGCCGGAAAATTTGACGCCGGAAAACCAGGCGGCGTACTCCAAAGGCCATGTGGAAAATGTGCGCCGGGTAGGCGATAACACAGTGGCCGACCTGTTCATTAAAGACGCCGGGCTTGCGTCCGATGTGGAAAACGGCGTCGTACGGGAGGTTTCCTGCGGGTACCTGTGCAATTATGAGCCGGATGGGAACGGCTATAAACAAACCCATATCCGGGGCAATCACATTGCCGTCGTCCCAAAAGGGAGGGCAGGCCGTGATGTAGCAATAAAAGATGCTGCCTGTGAGGCAGAGAAAGGAAGGAAACACATGCATGAATTTTGGAAATCTGTCCTGACTGCCTTTGGAAAGGCAGCAAAGGACGCCAGCCCGGAAGAGCTGGACGCGATGGTCGCCACCACCGCCACTGCGCTGGATGCCGCACCCGCGGAAACAGAAAAACCCGCGCCGGAAGCAGAACCCGCAGAGGATGTCATGGTGGAACGCGCGCCGAAAGGCGACGACATCGGGAGCAAGCTGGATCGAATTCTGGAAATGCTGGAAGCCAAATCAAGGGGCGGCAGGGGTGAACACCCGCTGCACGATGAAAGCGATCTGGATGAGATGCTTGAAAAGCTGGCGGGCAAAAAGGAAGACCCGGAAGCCGCAAGGACTGTCCCGGCGGAAGAAATGGAGGATGGATGCGACCCTGTGGCGCGTGATGCGGCAGTGGAACTGCTGCGAAAAGTCCGTCCGGCGGTTGCCGCAATCGAAAACAGACAGGAACGCGCCCGCGTTGTTGACGCTCTGCTGTCTACCATCAAAGGCCCCAATCTGGTTGGGGATATTATGCAGGCAGCCCAGGACAGCGCCCGTAAAAATTCCGAAGCATCCAGACGGACGAGTTATGAAAAAGCGTGCATGGAATCGGAGAATTCGTATGCGGCACGCAATCCCCATAAGAAAAAGGAGGAATAACATATGGCAGGACTGAATCCGCAGGTCATTGGAACAACGATGACCGCAGGCTTTGCCGGCAGCTATGCCCGGCAGCCTGATATGATCGTAAATACCCGCCCCGCAGGCGGCAGCGCCAATATCCCGTTTGGTGCGCCGCTGGTGTATTCCGGTGAGGCGGTCGTACAGATGGGCGCTTCCGCTACGGCAGCGCAGTTTGTAGGCGTAGCGGGACGGGAACTGAAAAGTTCGCTGTCTTATCTGGAACAGACGCCGGGCGAATATGCACCGGGCGATCCGGTAAGCGTATTCCAGCGCGGCAGCATCCAGGTGTATTGCCAGCGCGGTACACCGGCATTGGGCGGCGCAGTATATGTGCGCATCACCGCAAATGGCAGCTATGAAACGGCTGTGGTAGGCGGATTTGAAGCCGAAGCAGACAGCTCCAACACTGTACAGCTGACCAATTGCCAGTGGGGCGGCGCACCGGATGCAAACGGCATTGCTGAGCTGGTCATCCTGACCCGGCTCAACGCTTAAAAGGAGGGGATAAATAGTGGCAAAATTTCAGAATATGGGAACCTTTGATGCGGGCGTTGTAAGGATGCCTGGATCGGATCCTGTTATGGGCGCAGTACCCACAATGGACGCGGCTGGAATTGCTTCCGGCGGCGCCTTTTTAGTATCTGAGCTGGAAAAGCGGGATCCCATGATCCGCAAACCGCTGACCAGCGTTACCTATCCGCGGGATATCGTGATCCAGAGCGGCGGCGGCTGGGTGGATTATGTGTCTGCCATGAGCGTTTCCTATGGCGTCACCGGCGGCGCAGGCTCTGGCCCGGTACAGGCTGGCGGTTCCAGCGGCCTGCCGATCGTCCAGGCGTCGGTCGATAAGGGCATCTATAAGGCGCATGTGGTTGCTCTGGCGCTGCGCATCATGTTTCAGGACATGCAGCGCGCCAACTTTATCGGGCGCAGCATCGACCAGCTGCTGCAGGATGGGGTGCGCATGACCTATGATAAGCACAACGACCAGAACGTTTATGTAGGGCTTGAAGAATACGGCACTACCGGCCTGATCAACAACCCGGACGCCACCGAAACGACCGTTGCGGATGGTGCGAGCGGGAACGGCAACTGGGCGACAAAAACACCTGCCGAAATTCTGGCGGACGTCAACACCGCTTTAACCACTACCTGGGCGCAGGCTGGTTATGATCTGGATGCAATCCCCAACCATATCCTGCTGCCGTATGAGGAATACACCTATATCCTCAATACGCCGGTATCCGATTTGGCGACCAAATCCATTTATGAGTACATCATGGAGAACAACATCACCAATAAAAACGGGGGCGACCTGTTCATCGGCGCGACCCAGTGGTGCAAAGGGGCCGGTACCGGCGGCACCGACCGCATGGTGGTATATGTCAACCATGAGCGGTTCCTGAAGATGGATGAACTGGTGCCGCTGACCCGCAGCATGACCGCGCCGAACCCGACCGAATTCTGCTACGACACCGCTTACTGCGCCAACGTATCCGAGGTGCAGGTCATGTACCCGCAGACGATCACCTATTGGGATCAGATAGGCGGTGATACCTGATGTTTATAATGGCTAAACGCAATCTGCTGCTGCCCAGCAAGGACGGCAGCAAGAAGCATCCTGTAGCCAAAGATTACATTGGCGAAATCCCGGATTGGGCGGCAGAAACCCGTTATTTTAAAGCGCTGGTGGCGGATGGGAAAATCTGCATCCCCGCCAGCCACAAGGACGCAGACCTGCAGAGCGAAGCAGAAAAACCGGTAAAACGCCGCAAAGCTGCGGAAGAGTAAAAAAGAAAGGCGGGGGGTTATCCCTCCGCCTTTGTGGTGTCACGCCTGATAGTTTCGTCTTCATCGTCCACATATTCCATGATGTCGCCCGGCTGGCAATTCAGTGCCTTACACAGCTTTTCCAGTACCCCCACAGGAAGTTCTTTAATAGAATTGGTGCAAATCGCAGAAATTGTTGGCGGACGTATCCCCGTAAGTTCTGCAAGCTGTTTTTGAGTCATTTCATGTATGGCAAGCAATATTTTCAACTTGAATTTTATTGGCACCGTTATCACCTCTTTTGATTATATTATATCACGCATAGCGTAATCGTCAATACGGAAAAAGTAAAAAAATTCTATAAAATGTTAAAATAATTACTTAAAACGTATTGATAAATAACGCAAAACGTATTATAATATAATTGTAGCAAGGGAGGCGGAAAGGAGCCGCCGATGAAGTTCAAAGAATTCCAAAAACTTACAAAAGAGCAACAGCGGAAATACTTTGAGCGATATAAAAAAGAGTGGTTAGCTACTCGCAATAGCTAACCACATCGCAAGACACTAGCAACTAACAAATAAACTAGCCTCCCTTGCTACCTCTATTATACCAGAAAGACATAATGGATGCAAGCGGAGGTTTTATAGATCAGGAAAGCGGATCAGGTAATCGCGCTGATCCATGAAATCCTGAACAAACGCGGCATCCAGGCGGTCATGGACAGGAAAGCCGCAGGGTAACAAGGGAATCAAGGCCAAAACAGGGACAGTGTTTTTCACTGCCCTGTTTTTTTATGTTGAAAAAGGAGGGATGCCATGTTTTTTTACGGTAAGCCGCAATTT
>CALXGW010000009.1 GCA_944387965.1 uncultured Anaerotruncus sp.
TGGCAGCAGTAAAAGAATAAAATTTGCGCTTCAAACCAATGGCGTCTTATTGGATGATACCTTTTGTTCTTTTTTCAAACAGGAAGGGTGGTTAGTTGGCCTTAGCATAGATGGCAGAGAAACGGAAAATGATTCATATCGAAAAAATTACGATGGCAAGGGGAGCTATGAAGCAGTATCTGCAGCTATGGAACGGCTGAAACGGCACCAGGTCGAATTTAATACCCTTACAGTTATCACCAAAGCCAATGTCCAAAAAGCAAAAGAACTCTTCAATTTCTTTCTCCAGGAAGGCAGCGGATATATGCAGTTTATCCCCTGTTATGAAGTGATCGATGGTAAGCCAGCTCCATTCTGCTGTTCTCCCGAAGAATTTGGAGCTTTTATGTGTGAATTGTTCGATCTTTGGTATAACAACGGCCATATCAAAAGCTATGTCCGTTTCTTTGAAGAATTGCTGATGTCTTATGTCACATTGGCACCCGGCGGTTGTAACCAGGCGCCAAAATGTATTGCTGCTCCTGTTGTGGAACATACGGGAGATGTATATCCTTGTGACTTTTTTGTAGAAAGCAATTGGTATCTGGGCAATATTGCCGACCAATCCCTGCAATCCATGCTGGACTCAAGTAGATATGCCGCATTTTATAATTCCAAACGTGACGTTGGTACAGAATGTGCCGATTGCAAATGGTTGTGCCTTTGCAATGGCGATTGCAAAAAAAATCGTTCTACGGGGGAAAAATCCTATTTTTGTGAAGGATATAAGCTATTTTTTGCGCATAGCCACAAGGCCTTTTTAAAAATGAAGCAGGACATTCTTTCACAAAACAACAAAGAAGGCCAGTACTACCGGCAGCTGAACCATATGATATCACGGAATGACAAATGCCCGTGCGGCAGCGGCAATAAATATAAAAAGTGCTGTATGCCAATTAAGGCTATCTGAATACCGCATCCTATTTAAACTACATCGCCGTCGCATAATCTTTGTGTGGGAAGGGCATTTCCCATATGAAAAGTGTGGGCCAAACCATCCCATCCAATTTCTTTACAGTGTTCTATTTTTATAATGTCAATATGCCAATGACTTTTCCCTGTTAGACCGCTAAGCAAATAGCCGAGTAGGTCGCTAACGTAACAGGGATCGGCGGCAGATCCTGCAAAATACCGCTGAAACGCCTTGGATATCCTGTCCCTTGCTGGATACTCTACGAAACGTAGGTTGCCTGCCACAGGCAAAAATGTTATCCTGTTGACAGGAAAGGAGGAATGATCGGCATGAACCATTATATTACAGGTTCAACCATCCGGACGTTGCGGGAAAAACAGCGCCTGACACAGTCCCAACTGGCGGATCAGTTATGCGTCAGCGATAAGACGATCTCGAAATGGGAAACAGCAAAAGGGCTGCCTGATATCACCCTGCTCGAACCTCTGGCCAAAGCGCTAAAAGTTTCTCTCCCGGAATTGTTATCCGGGGAACAGATCATCAATACCAACCGTTCGGCAAATATCTTGAAATCAAATCTATATGTTTGCCCGATCTGCGGGAATATCCTGCATTCCACCGGTCCGGCGATGGTTTCCTGCTGCGGTGTCACACTGCCGCCTTTGGAGGCAGAACCGGCGGACGATGCGCACCGGATATTATGTGAAAAAATAGAGGATGAATATTTTATTACCACCCAACATCCCATGACGAAATCGCATTATCTCTCTTTTATCGCTTATTGCACAGGGGGACGGTTTGATCTGGTCAAACTGTATCCGGAAAGCAACGTCGAGGTGCGTTTTTTTATCCGGGGGCATGGCATGCTGCTGTGGTATTGCAATCACCATGGTTTATTTAAGCAAATGATCTGATCTGCGGCATGCCTGCTTTTTTGAAAATGTTCCAGGCATATGTTTTGGCGCAGAAAAAATCCGCTTCCCACATTGTCCGCTCACCAGCGGATGGTGTGGGAAAAGTTTTTTCTGGTAATATTCGCCGTAAAGTGATATAATAATTAAAAAAGATTGATTTGCCATCCCAGGCAGGCAGGATTTTCCATCGGTTTTGACCGATTTTGCCTGGACGGTAAAGCACATCATCTCAGATCAGACGGGCAATCATCGCCTATCCGATCATCCAATGTCATGCCGGCCTGCCGGCTGTTTTTTATAGATGCAAATATATGAAAGGAGCCCTTGTCAAGTGCAAAAATCAGAACTTTCCAAACGATATGTATTATTAGTGCTCGGCCTGTTTTTTCCGCATTGGGCGTTGCGTTTACCAAACATGGTGAACTGGGCGTATCGCCTATCTCCTCGGTGGCGAATGTGCTGAGCTGCCGGTTCCCATTCCTCACCTTGGGGAATTGGCTGATTATTTGGAACTGTGTTCTGATTATTGGGCAGATTATTGTCCTGCGCAGCAAATTCCGACTGATCGAACTGCTGCAGATCCCATTATCCTTCCTGTTTGGTTGGTTCACCGACCTGGGCATGTGGATGGTGGCCGGTATCCCGGCTAATATATACCCGGTGCGTATCCTGCTGGTATTGATCGGTATCCTGATCCTTGGATTCGGTATCGCGCTTTGTGTGATTGCGAATGTTATTATGAATTCCGGGGAAGCTTTTGTAAAAGCGGTTTCTACCACATTGGGAAAAAATTTCGGCAATGTCAAGATCGTGTTTGATGTGATGTGCGTGGTCGTGGCGCTGCTGCTCTCGCTGATTTTCTTTGATTTTACCATCGTCGGCACACGGGAAGGCACGGTTCTTTCCGCTTTGCTGACCGGACTGGTCGTCAAATTTTTTTGCAAATATCTGGAGAGCCCGCTCAATGCAATGCTGCATGGGAAAAGTATGGTGTGACGGCAAGGGGGCCTGATCGGGCGGAAACGCCTTTGAAGGGGGTTTTTCTTTGTTTTGGAAAATATTGGGCGTGTATCTGCTTTTGGTCAGCTTGCTGGGGTTTTTCCTCTGTTTTTTGGATAAACGGCGGGCAAAAAAGCACGCTTATCGGGTAGCGGAAAAACATTTTTTCCTGATTGCCCTGCTTGGCGGTGGATTCGGCGTATGGTTGGGGATGTACCAGTTCCACCACAAGACAAAACACTGGTATTTTGTTTTCGGTATCCCGGCGATCACCCTGATTGAATACGGTTTGCTGGGTTGGGTTTTATGGTCATACATATGAAAATAAAGGAGGATTCCAAATGGGGAAAAAACGAATCGGGATCTTGACAGCCGGCGGCGACTGCCCAGGGTTAAATGCGACCATCCGCGGCGTAGCAAAAGCAATGTACCAAAAAATACCCGACGTGGAAATCATCGGTATCGTAGATGGGTATAAGGGCCTGATCGAAGGGGAAGCGCATGAAATGAAGCCGTCGGATTTTTCCGGCATCCTCACCCAGGGCGGCACTATCCTGGGAACGGCGCGCACCCCGTATAAACAGATGCGTGTCAAGGAAAACGATATCGACAAGGTCGCGCTGATGAAGGATAATTATAAAAAACTGCGGCTTGACTGCCTTCTGACCCTCGGCGGCAACGGCACCCATAAAACTGCCAACCTGCTTTCTGAGGAAGGGCTGAACGTCATCGGGCTGCCCAAAACGATTGACAATGATATCTGGGGCACCGACGTTACCTTTGGATTCCATACTGCTGTGGATATCGGCACCGAAGTGGTTGACCGCATCCACACCACTGCCAGCAGCCATAAACGGGTGATGGTCATTGAAATCATGGGCAACAAAGCCGGTTGGCTTACCCTGTATACCGGTATTGCCGGCGGTGCGGACATCATCCTGATCCCCGAAATCCCCTACAATATCAATAAAGTAGCCAAAGCAGTGGAAAAGCGTGCCGAACGCGGCAGAGGGTTTTCCATCCTGGTGGTGGCGGAAGGCGCATTTGATGTGGATGAGGCAAAAATGAAGAAAAAAGAACGGGCAGAAAAGCGTGCTGCAGCCGGGGAAACGACCGCCACCAACCGGATTGCCCGGCAGATTGCTGAAATGACCGGTTTCGATACCCGCGTGGTCGTCCCAGGCCACTATCTGCGCGGCGGCACCCCGTCCTCCTATGACCGTGTACTTGCTTCCCAGTTTGGCGTTTATGCCGCCCAGCTGGTCAGCCAGGGGATTTTCGGTGTGGCGGTTGCTGAACGCAACAACATTGTCGTCCACAACCTGCTTTCCGACGTCGCCGGCAAAACCAAATTTGTTTCCCCTGACGATCAGATGGTATTTACCGCCCGCAGCTTAGGGATTTCCTTCGGTGACTGAGTTGCATAATTGCATATTAAAGAAGGTGCAGCAAAGCTGCACCTTCTTTTTTCTGTTTTTATCATGTTTCTGCATTCCAAAGGAACGCCTTCTGCCACCTGGGCGCCAGCTTCCCAAAAAGCCAAAATACCGCGTACCCGCAGGCCGCGCCCAACGTATTGAGCCATAGATCGTCGATATCCGTCCATCGGGGCTGCGGGAATTGCAACAGTTCGATCGCCAGCGAAACCAAAAAACCTGCCCGTACGGTGCTGCAAAAGCGTTTCCCCCAAAGCAGCGGGAGGAAAAAACCGATCGGCCAGAACATCAGGATATTCCCCCCCACGTTCACCGCCGCATAGCGCAGGTTGCCCTCTTTTGCCAGCCGCAGCGAATCCCCAAACACCTTGAACGGTACAAAATTGGTATATCCCATCATGCTTTCCAGGCTGTCCAGGAAGCCATTCTGCGGCAGCACCGTAAACGCCGCCAGCCCGGCCAGGAAGCAGGCAAAAACCAGAAGCCCCGCTTCATGGAAAGCATTGACCCGCTTTTTGTGCAGCAGGCAAACACGAATCACGCACCACACCGGCACAGTGGCCCACATGTATATCGCCAGCTGCCGCAGGTAGCCCGCTACGCTCATCCGCCCACCCGGTTGCGCAGCACACCGATCCCTTCGATCCCGCATTCGACCAAATCCCCCGGACGCAGCCATTTGGGCGGGGTGAAACCCATCCCCGCCCCTGCGGGCGTACCGGTTGCGATGACCGTCCCTGCTCGCAGGGTCATCGACTGGGAAAGTTCCGCGATCACAAACGGCAGGTCAAAGATCATATCCCGTGTATTGGCCTGCTGCCGCAATTCCCCGTTGACCCGCGAATAAATCTCCAATGCCGGCGGGAAAGCAAATTCCTCCCGTGTCACCACACAGGGCCCCATCGGGCAGAACCCATCCATGCTCTTGCCGAAATACCACTGCTTATGCCGGTTCTGTACATTCCGGGCGCTGACGTCGTTTAAAATGGTGTAACCGAACACATGTTCCCATGCATCCTCCTGCCGGACAGCTTTGGCGTCCCTGCCGATGATCGCCGCCAGTTCCACCTCATAATCCAGGCTGTCCACCAACCCCGGATAACTCGGGATGGTCCCGCCATCCTCCAGCGCACAGTCCACCCGCTTGGAAAAATACACCGCATACGGGCGTTCCCCATTGAAGTCCTCTTTTTTAAAGCGTGCCGACTCCTGCGCATGCGCCATATAATTGACCCCCAGGCAGATGATATCCTGCTGCGGGTGCGGGATGGGGGCAAGGATCTGCACCTGCCCTTTTGCCAGCGCTTGCCCAATTTTCTGCGCCGGTTTTTGCGCACGGATCAGTTCCAGCAGGCTACCGTACCCGGTGGGATACACCCATTCCCCTTCCAAGATCCCCACAGACTGTATCCCTTGGCTATCGTATGTCACCAGCTTCAAACCCGTTTCCCCCTTCCGATTTCCTGCTTCCGGCAATATCCCCCGGCAATTATCCTTCGCCGTGTTCTTCCCAATCGAGCGAGCGCCCGACCGCTTTCCGCCAGCCCTTTAACAGTTTTTCCCGTTCCTGGGGCTGCATACCGCTGGTGAACACGGTATCGCACTGCCATAATTCGCGCAATTGTTTTTCATCCTGCCATACCCCGGCGGCAAGCCCGGCCAGCGAAGCCGCGCCCAGGGCAGTCGTTTCCCGCATCACCGGACGCCGTACCGGCCGGTCGAGGATATCCGCCTGGAACTGCATCAAAAACCCGTCCCGGGAGGCCCCGCCGTCCACATTCAGCGCGGACAGCGGCCCGCCCATATCCTTTTCCATCGCTTCCACCAATTCCAGGCTTTGATAGGCGATGGATTCCTGGGCCGCACGGATGAGATGTTCCCGCCGGGTGCCGCGGGTAATGCCAACGATACATCCCCTGGCGTACATGTCCCAATGCGGGGCGCCCAAACCGGTAAACGCCGGCACAATATACACCCCGCCGGTATCCGGCACCTTTTTGGCATAGTATTCCGCATCCCGGCTCTCGGTAATCAGCCGCAGTTCGTCCCGCAGCCATTGGATAACCGCGCCGCCCACAAATACGCTGCCTTCCAGCGCATACCGCACCTTGCCGCCCAACCCGCACGCAATGGTCGTAATCAGCCCATTCCGGCTGTCCACCGGGGTTTCCCCGGTATTCATCAGCAAAAAGCAGCCGGTGCCATAGGTATTTTTGGCTTCCCCTTTTGCAAAACATGCCTGCCCAAACAGCGCCGCCTGCTGGTCGCCGGCAATCCCGCAGATCGGCACCTGCTCGTTTTCGATCGCCGTATAACCGTACACTTCGCTGGAATTGCACACCCGCGGCAATATTTCGCGCGGGATATCCAATTCCTGCAGCAGTTTTTCATCCCAGCAAAGATTTTTGATATCATAAAGCATGGTCCGGGAAGCGTTGGTATAATCGGTCACATGCGCCCGTCCGCCGGTCAGACGCCAGATCAGCCAGCTATCCACCGTGCCGAACAGGATTTCCCCTTTCCGGGCCCGTTCCCGCGCACCTTCCACATGGTCCAGGATCCATTTGATCTTGGTACCGGAAAAATATGCGTCCGGCACCAATCCGGTATGTTCCCGGATATATGGCTCCAGCCCTTTCTGCTTGAGCTCGTCCACAATATATGCCGTCCGCCGGCACTGCCAGACGATCGCCGGATAAATCGGGCGGCCGGTTTCCTTTTCCCAAAGGATGGTCGTTTCCCGCTGGTTGGTTATGCCGATGGCTGCAATCTCTGAAACCGGCACGCCGCTTTTGGCAATCGCTTCCATCATCACCCCGTACTGGCTGGAATAAATCTCCATCGCATCATGCTCTACCCAGCCCTGCCGCGGATAATGCTGCGCAAATTCCCGCTGCGCAATCCCCACCGGTTTTTGCTGCCGGTCAAATAAGATCGCCCGCGAACTTGTGGTACCCTGGTCAAGCGCAAGGACATACTGCTTCATCATTCTGCCTCCCTTTTGCTCCTGTGATTTTATCGCCATCGAAAAATTCAATCCCTCAAAACAGCGGCGCTGGCCGCGTATGCCCTTCCAAGGCCGCAACAGCCTTTGCTGTTTATACTGCAGTTATTATAGCATGCGCGGATTGGAAATGGAACTGTTAACATTTTAACAATACTTGCAAACTGCACTTCAACGAAGTACAATAGAAACAGCTTTTAAGCAAATAAGGATGGAGGAACAAACATGTCTGAAAAATTTATTGTTGAGACTTCTGCGCGTCATCTGCACGTTACCCCAAAAGATCTTGAAACCCTCTTTGGCGCTGGCGCCGAACTGCATTATAAAAAGGAACTTTCCCAGCCGGGCCAGTTTGCCTGCGAAGAAAAGGTAACGGTTGTCGGCCCGAAAAATTCCATTAAAATGTCCATCATCGGCCCCTGCCGTCCGGCCACCCAGATCGAGGTGTCCTATACCGACGCCCGCACCCTTGGCCTGAACCCGCCCTGCCGTGAATCCGGCGATGTCAAAGGCAGCTGCCCCTGCAAACTGATCGGGCCTGCCGGCGAAGTGGAGTTGACCGAAGGGGTTATCGCCGCCAAACGCCATATCCACCTCGACCCGGAAACTGCCGAGCGCATGGGCGTCAAGGACAAAGATATCGTCAGCGTCAAGATCGATACCCCGGAACGTGCGCTGGTATTTGGCGACTGTGTCGCGCGTGTTAACCCGGCCTATCGTCCCGCTATGCACATCGATACCGACGAAGCCAATGCTGCCGGCTGCTCGGGTGAAGTTTGGGGCGAAATCGTCAAATAATTTGCCGTGTGAAACTGGTAAGGATACAGCAATCCCCCGGAAAGCCATCGGGCTTTCCGGGGGATTTTCCATTTCCAGCTTAAACAAAGGATTTGTCGATGGTCAAAACTGCAAAATAATTGCCTTCCATCTCCCGGATCTTGCGCTTCACCAAATCCATCAGGGTGTGGTCATCCAGCCGGAACCGGAAAGGCACCACCAAATCAAAAATCAGGTTGGTGTGTGTCTTTCCTGCCACCAGCCGGAAATCATGGATGCTCAACACCGGGTCGATCGCTTTGACGATCTGCTCCACCTGCTCGCGCAGGTCGCGGGTCAACGCATCGTCCACTGCGATCGGGTCCATATGTATCGTGGCATCGCAATGGAATTTTTCCCGCAGCTGCAATTCGATGGTGTCGATGATATCATGCACTGCCAGGATATCCGCACTGCTGGGCACCTCGGCGTGCAGCGAGATCATACACCGGCCCGGCCCATAATCATGGACGATCAGGTCGTGGATTCCAACAATCTCCGGATGCGCCATCACGGTATCCGCGATCGCCTGGACAAACTCCGGCGCAGGCGGCTGGCCCAGGAGGGGCGAAAGGCTGTCCTTCGCAGTCTGGAAGCCGGTATAAAGGATAAATCCGGCGACCAGAATCCCGATCCAGCCGTCGATCTTCCACTCGAAAAAGTGGCTGAGAAGGATGCCTACCGCAACCGCAGAAGTCGCTGTGGCATCGGTCAGGCTGTCCATCGCGGTGGCTTTCATCGCGGTCGAATCAATTTTCTGCGCAATGGTACGGTTAAAATAACACATCCAAAGCTTTACCAGCACCGATGCCACCAGGATAAAAAAAGACACCAGGCTGAAATCAACTGCTTCCGGGTGTAGGATTTTTTCAAACGAACTTTTCACCAATTCCAATCCGACCAGCAAAATGGCAACCGAAACCGCCAAGCCGGACAGGTATTCAATCCTGCCGTGCCCGAAGGGGTGTTCCTTATCCGCAGGGGACTGCGCCATTTTAAAACCGACCAGCGTTACGACCGAGCTGCCCGCATCCGAAAGGTTATTGAAGGCATCGGCAGTGATCGCGAT
>CALXGW010000010.1 GCA_944387965.1 uncultured Anaerotruncus sp.
GCCAAGGCCATGTTGCCAAAAAGCCGAGGATCAATGCGATCCACCGGAAGCCTAAAAATAACCAGTAGTTTCTTATAAAGGATATTTCCTGGGGCAAGAACTACCGCATATGAGAAACGGAAATACCGGATCCACTTCCCATTCATACCGGGATAACTGCTGCAATTATGTGTAAGAAAATATGGCCGGGTGTTGGACAAATATTATAGCGGGAATGGATAAAACCAAAATCAATAAAAAATTTTTTTATATGTGCAATAATCTTTCATTTTGGGAACACTTTCATTATGTGTGCACCATCATAGCAATATAAAAATGATATATATGAAAGGAACGTTGGATATGATGAAGAAATTAGCAGCATTATTATTGGCAGGCATTATGTGTGCAGGAATCTTTTCCGGTTGTGGACAGAAAGAGGAAACGGCAGGGAGCGATGCGTCCAGCGCGGTTGAAATGAAAGAAGGACAGAGCGTACAGACGGTAGTGGATCAGATCTCCGATGAAATTGGTATCCAGATGCCGGCGGATTTGGACGATTCGCTTTTAAAAGATATGTTTTATATCGATGCGGCGAATGATGTGGAAGCCTATGCCGGGAAAATGTCGATGACCATGACCAGTGCCGATAACTTGGTAGCAGTCAAAGCCAAAGAAGGGAAAAAAGATACGGTTGTCGAAGCCCTCAATAAACGGCTGGAGGATGTGCGCAATACCTTTGAACAGTACCTGCCCGATCAGAAGGAAAAAGCTGCAAAAGGCCAGGTGATCGAAAAAGGGGATTATGTCTTCCTGGTGATCATTGGACAGGATACGGAAACCTTTGACGACGATATGGCCCGGGCACAGGAAATCATCAATGCAGCGTTTTAATTTTGATAAAACAGGTTTTAGTGCTTGAATAAACGGGCAGAATTTGGTAAAGTGTATTGGATAGCTTTGTATGTCCAATACACTTTTACTCTATCCCGAGAAAACCGACTGTCAGGAGGAATTGCATGGTTTTCAGCAGCATCCTGTTTATCTTCCGGTTTTTGCCGGCAACTTTTTTTGCATATTATCTGACCCCGCAAAGATGGCGCAATGTCACCCTTTTGATTGCCAGCTTGATTTTTTATTCCTGGGGGGAAGTGCGCTATTTCCCGATCATGCTTTCCGTTATCCTGGTGAATTATTTTGCCGGGCTGCTGTTGGAAAAATGGAAGAACCGGAAAGCGCTCAAAAAAATAACGCTGGCGGTATCGGTCATTTTCAGTATTGGTTTTTTGGCCTTCTTTAAATACAGCAACTTTTTCATTGAAAATGTCAATTTCCTGTTCGGGACATCCTGGCCGCTGCTGGAAGTAACCAAAAACCTGCCGCTTGGTATCAGTTTTTACACCTTCCAGATCATGACCTATACGATCGACGTCTATTTGGGTAAAATCGAGGTTGAACGCAATATCATCAATTTTGGTACCTTTGTGGTGCTGTTCCCGCAATTGATCGCCGGCCCGATCGTCAAATTTTCCGATATCAGCAATGAACTGAAAAAACGGTCGCTCAGCCTGGAACAGATTCAGGACGGCATCGAGCTGTTTATTTTGGGGCTGGGCAGCAAGGTGCTGCTGGCAAATAATATCGGCGCCCTTTGGACCGAGTTGGATACGACAGGCTTTGCAGGTATCTCCACCGGCGCGGCCTGGCTGGGGATCATCGCATTTGAATTGCAGCTGTATTTTGATTTTTCCGGTTATTCGCTGATGGCCATCGGTATGGGCAAGACATTGGGATTCCATTTTCCACAGAACTTCAACTACCCGCTGATCTCCCGCAGCATGACCGAGTTCTGGAGAAGATGGCATATGACCTTGTCCGGCTGGTTTAGGGAATATTTATATATCCCGCTGGGCGGTAATCGTGTGAGCGTACCGCGGCAATATCTGAACCTGTTTATCATCTGGTTCGCTACCGGGCTCTGGCATGGTGCGGCATGGAATTTCGTGCTGTGGGGGCTTTACTTTGGCGTGCTGATCTCCCTGGAACGGCTTTTCCTGCGGCCCTTGCTGGACAGGCACCGGATTTTTTCCCATCTTTACGCCACCATTGGGCTGCTGGTGGGCTGGAGCTTGTTTGCAATCACCGATATGGGGCGGATCGGGGAATTCTTTGGCAGGCTGTTCACCTTCCACAGCGGAGATGACTGGATGTTCTATCTGCGCAATTATGGCATTACTATGCTGCTGGGGATCGTGTTCTCCCTACCGGTGCTCAATAAACTGCGGGAAAAATGCCCGAAATTCTGCAAATATGCCCAACTGCCATTTTTAGCGCTGGTATTTTTGCTTTCGGTGGCTTACCTGGTCGATTCCACCTACAACCCGTTCTTGTATTTCCGGTTCTGAAAGGGGGATGCGGATGCAATTTTTAAAAAAATACGCTTTGTTGGTGTTGTTTGCAGCTTTTTTGGTCGTATTTTCGGTCGTGGATATCTTTATCAGCAACCGCACCTTCAGCGAAATGGAAAACCGGTATCTTGCGCAGCGTCCAAAATTCAGTTGGTCGGACCTGTTCAAAAACCAATATACCCTGAAATATGAAACCTATGTCAACGACCAGTTCGTTGGCCGCGATGGGTGGATTACCCTGAAATCCATCAGTGAATCCGCGTTGGGGAAAATTGAAAACAACGGCATCCTCTATGGGGATGGGGACTACCTGTTTGAAAAATATACCTCCACTGATCTGGACCGCATCAGTCGCAACACAGCGTTTATCAATCAGTTTATTGCGGCCTATGGGCAGCAGGCGCCGATCACCTTTGCATTGATCCCCGGGTCCTATGAAATTTTAGCCGACCTGATGCCGAAAGGGATCCACAATGTCGACCAGCGGGAAATCGCTGGGCAGATCGAACAGGATTTGACCGGGCAGTACAGCTGGCTTTCGCTTTTCCCGGTGATGGAAGAAGCTGTGCAGGTGCAGCGGCAGGAAAACCCGGATTGCCGGCCTGGGGAGGAACCGCCGGTCTATTACCGTACCGACCATCATTGGACGACGCTCGGCGCTTACAATGCCTACCGCGCGTTTGTGGAGTCCAGAGGGCTGCAGGCGGTCGATATCGAAAACCTTGCAGGGATTAAAACCCTGGTACCGGGTTTTTACGGGAGTTATTACAACAAATGCAAGTTGTTTTCCGCCCGTCCGGATACGATTGAATGGTACCATATCCCGATGGTTTCGATCACCATTGATGATAAGGTCATGCCGACCATGCACGACGAAGAAAAGTTCCAGACCCATGATAAGCATGCGGCGTTCCTTTGGGGGAATAACGGGCTGACGGTGATCCGGTCGGAAAACAATCTGAATTACCAGGCGGGCAGGACCAGCCGGGTATTGCTGATTAAGGACAGTTACGGCAACAGCTTTGCCCCTTTCCTGACTTACAGCTATGATGAGGTATATGTAGTAGACCTGCGTTCAATGCCGACGAAAATGAGTGAACTGATGGCAAATACAAAATTTGATGATATACTGATTATGTACAGCTTTTCCAATTTTGCCAGCGATACCAATATCGCAAAATTGACCTATTGACCGGTGAAAAAGGATACGCTGGCTTTTAATACGGCATATCAAAGTGCCTCCCGCCTTAATTTGGCGGGAGGCACTTTTGTAATAACAGCGTGTTAGGATGTTCAGTCCGGCCATAAACAGCCAAAACCTGAAAACAGCTTACCGGAATTCCTCCGGGATTTCGGTTGTACTGCTTTTTTGTGGTTCTTCCCGCCGGTTGCGCCGGAAGAGGGATTTTTTCCCGGATTTGTAACCTTTTTTCCGCCGATCTTCGCCGTCTGCCATCAGGTAAACGGTGGGGACAAGGATCAGGGTGACCAGGGTGGAAAGGGTCAGGCCGCCGATGACAACGACCGACATCGACTGCATCATTTCCACATTCCCGCCAAGCCCGATCGCGGTCGGGATGAGCCCGAGGACGGTGGTGAGCGTGGTCATCAGGATGGGGCGCAGACGGGTAGGGGCTGCGAAAAGCAGCGCGTCGCGCGCGCCCATGCCCTGTTCCCGGCGCAGGATATTTGTATAATCGATCAGGACGATCGCGTTATTGACCACGATACCGACCAGCATAATCAAACCGATGAGCGAAGTCATAGAAATGGTCATGCCGGTGATGATGAGCGCCAGGAATGCGCCGGTCATCGAGAAGGGGACAGACAACATAACGACAAAGGAAAACCGGGTGGATTCAAACTGCATGGCCATGACAACAAAGACCAGGAAAATCGCAGTTGCCAGGGCGCCGTAAATGTTGCTGAATTCTTCATTCATCGTCCGCATATTGCCGCCTGCGGAAGCTTCCACACCTTCCGGCAGATCCAGCTGCTGGATGCGTGCGATGATCTGGTTGGAAAGCTGGGTAGCTGAGGCGTCCGGCGCAGTCTGCGCAGTGACGGAAACCTGATATTCGCCGTCCTGCCGCTGGATTTGGGCAGGGGAGTTGTTGAAGACGATCTCTGCCACATCGGTCAAAGGAACCTGGACTCCGGTATTGGTAGAAATCATCAGGCCGGACAGGTCGCTCACGTCTTTGAAGCGGTCATCCGGATACATGACTGTAACGGTGTATTCCTGGTCGCTGGTTTGCAGCTCGGTGGCGTCGATACCGGAAATCATATTTTTTGCTTCTGAAAGGATAGCGGAAGGAGTGGTACCGATCGCAGCAGCCTGTACCGGGTCGACAATGATTTCTGCACGGGGGCTGCCGTCCGAAAGGCTGGTGGAAACACTGTCAATCCCATCGAAGGTGGCTACCAGCGCTTTGATCTCATCAGCGACATCGCGCAGGGTGTCCAGATTGGAGCCGGACAATTCGATCTGCACGCCGCTGCTGCCAAACGACATCGAACTCTGTTCCTCCACTTCGACACTGGCATTTTCAATCCCGGTGGTTTCCTTACGCATTAGGGAAATGAATTCATCGGTGCTCAGGGTGCGGTCGTCTTTCAGGTAAACAGTGACGTTGGCGCTGCCGCCGTTGCCGCTCATCGAGTAGCTTTCCACATCCTCCTGCCCGGCGACGATCTCTTCTACCTGAGTCATGATGGCGTCGGTAGCGTCAATATCAAGGCCGGTTTTGGTTGTGACTGAAATGCGGATGGCGCCTTCATCGCTTGTCGGCATCAGTTCCATATCGATCTGGGTAAACATGATCGCAGTGCCAACCAACATTGCAACCGCAACGATAATAACGGTAATTTTATGGTTGAGCGATGCGGTAAGCGCTTTTTTATATGCCCGCTCCAGCCGGTGGACCTGCCGGTTGACCCAGGATTTTTCCCGCTCGACCGGTTTCATCCGTACAAAAAGCAGCGGTACCATGGTCAATGCGGAAATCAGGGAAGCGGTCATCGAAAAGACGATGGTAAAGCCGACTTCTTTGAAAAGCTGGCCGGACATACCGTCCATCAGGGAGATCGGCAGGAAAACGACGATGGTGGTGATGGTGGAAGCAATGACCGAGGCGTTGACCAGGTTGGTGCCTGCAATCGCCGACTGCTCAAACGTCTTGATCCCGTCGCGCTCCTTAAAGCAGGAATCCAGCACGACGATCGAGTTATCCACCATCATGCCGATCCCGACGACCAGGCCGCCAAGGGACATGATGTTGAGGGTCATACCGAAACATGCCATCAGTACCAGCGCCGCAAAGACTGAAAGCGGCATTGAGATTGCGACAATCAGTGCAGCGCGCCAGTCGCCAAGGAAAGCGACCAGTACAAACATCGAAAGCGCTAGCCCCTGAAGCAACGTGGAAACAACATTCATGATATTTTCATAAATGGTTTCGCCCGAGTTATCCGTCACGGTGATGGCAAGGCCAAGCCCCTGCTGGTTGAGATCGTTGATGATCTCGACTACCTCGTTGCAGATTTCGATGGTGTTGGCGCTTTGGTTTTTGGAAACTGAAAGGGAAATATTATCCATGCCGTTATAACGGCTGATGGAAGAACGGCTGCTTTCAGCCATGGATACGTCCGCAACATCCGAAAGGTGGATGATATCACCGGAAGAAAGGGAGATTGGGATGGTTTCCAAACTTTCGTAGGTGTCGTAATTCATTCCGCCCTGCAAGGTCAGGGAAACTTCGCCGCGGTTGATTTCGCCGACGGTGGTGGTGAAGTCGGCGGAAGCGATGGCATTGGAAATTTCCGAGATCGAAAGCCCATATTGGTTCATCTCTTCTTCCTTGAGCAGCACCTGGATATATTCCCGTGTACCGCCGCGGATCTCCACCTCAGAAACGCCGTCTACCCGTTCGATCTCTGGAACGACAGTATCCTCGATATAGGCATACAGGTTGCTGCTGGCGTCCGAAGTGGTGATCGACAGGCTCATGATCGAGGAGGAATCCATGCTCATCTCCATGATCGTCGGATCATCGCAGCTGTCCGGCAGGCGTACCCGCTGGAGCGCTTCATTGATATCATCATATTTTTCATCCATATCCACATCATATCCGAATTCCAATGTGGTCATGGACGAGCCTTCGGACGAGCGGGAGGTCATGCTTTCCACTTCGCTGACCGAGGAAAGGGCGGATTCGATCACATCGGTGACCAGTTCATCCACTTCTTCCGGGGAAGCACCCTGATAACTGGTGCGGATCATAAATACCGGCATCGACATTTCCGGCGTGGACTCCATCTCCATGCCGAAGATCGAGCTGATACCGAAAACAATTAAACACAGCACGCACATACAGGCGGATACCGGCCTGGTGACGGCTAATTTTGGCAAAGTCATGGGTGACACACCCTCCTAATCCATAGTCAATTTGATAAAACCCGTTCCCCGGGAAACGTTATCCCTCGGATGGGCTGGCTTCGTTTATGGATTCGGAGGATTCCGAAAGGCTGCCCGCGTCGTCTGCAGCTGCCGCAGACTGGGTACTCTCGGCCGTTTCGGCGGCGGTGTCAGACGTTTCCGCTGTGGCTTCGTCGGTTCCGGCAGTGGTGTCAGACGCTTCCGTTATGGCTTCGTCGGTTTGCGCGGCGTCTGTCGTACTGCCAGCATCCGGGTCTTCCTGACCTTCTGCCAGCACGACATCCGCGCCGTCCTTCAGATCCGGATGCCAGGTGGTGATGATATAATCGTCGGTGGTCAGGCCGGATACAGCGACAATGGTTTCGCTGTTGGACATACCGGTTTCAAAGTCGGTGCGATGGGCTTTGCCGCCCGAATAAGTGAAGACATACGCCTGGCCATCCTCATAATAGACATCGTCAATCGACACAAGGACAGCATTTTCCGCCTTCTGGGTGGCAGCAGTGACTTTGACGGTGACGCCGGAAAGAAGGGTGCCGTCATTGTCCTGGATCTGTGCCTCGATCGGGAACAGGCCGGAGGATTCGTCCGCTTTGGAATCGATGGAGGTGATGATTGCGGTATAATCGTTGCCGCCTTTGGTGACGGTGATGCTGTTGCCGATGGAAAGTGCGGTAGCAGCATCGGATGTGGCGTTGAAGGTGACTGACATATCGTTCTTATTGGAAATGGTGAAGACGGCAGCCGTTGTACTGGCCATCTCATACTCTTCCACATTCCGTGATTCGATCACACCGGAAATCGGGGCATAGACTTTATATTTATCCAGTTCATTGGAACTTTGCTGGAGGGAAAGTTCGGCGGATTTGAGGGAATTATCCACGCTGGCCTGGGTGTCTTCCCAGGAATCGCCGGTGACCAGGTTGTAATTTTCCAATGCGGTTTCATAATTGGTCTGCGCATTCTTATAACTGTTGCGCAGGCTGCGCAGGGTGCTGTCGTCATCGTCCTCCAGGTCGTTGACCTGTGCGCGGTACATCAGGTATTCTTCTTCATAATCCCCCATTTCCTGATATAAGCTGTCCAGGACGCTTTGGTCGGCGCCGCTCTCTTTTGCGTCGTTATAAGCAGTTTCTGCCTGTTTGTAGGCGGTATAGGCGTTGTCCATATATTTTTCCGCCTGGATCAGATCGTCTTCCAGGCCATCGTTATATTCCTTGAGTTCTAGCCGGGCGGAATTGAGGTTTTGCTGGGCGGATTTCAGGGAGCTTTCCAAGGAAAGCAGGGTGGACTCGTGGCTGCTGCCGAGGGTAGTATCGGCGTCAATCACTTTGGATTCATAGCTGGCCTGGGCAATTTGATAGGTGAGCTGTGCATCGCTGTCATCCATCTCAAAAAGCAGGTCGCCGGCATTTACCGTATCCCCGGCGTTGAAATATACATTGGTGACCTTCCCACTGGTTTCCGCATATACGTTGACGCTTTGGGCCGGCTCCACTTTGCCGATAAATTCGGTGGTACGGGTCAGGCTGCCGATAGTCGGGTTTTCCAGGCTCACAGTAATCACGCTCTCGGACATCTCGATCTCCCCGAGATTACCGCCGCGGCCGCCAGGAGCGCCCCCGGGCCCGCCAGCTGCAAATACCATGGTGGAAATTGCAACGGCTGCACAGACGACAGTTGCAAGAATGGTCGTAAGTTTCTTTTTATTGATGTTTTGCATATGTATTTCCTCCTGACCAATGATTTCATAAATTAACAGGCAATTCGAAAGGATATCATCTTTTCATCGGTTTTGAACCTGTATAGGTAGCCTACTTTACGCATGGAAATGATATTTTTTCCATAAGGGCCAAGCTTTTTGCGCAAGCTGTTGACGTATACCAACAAAGAATGGGAATAATTTTGTTTATCATCGCCCCATATCAGGTAAAAAAGCTGTTCGCGTGTCAGCACCGCGTCATGGTTATGCATCAGATGGAAAAGCAGGGAAAATTCTTTCGGGGTGAGGTGTATCGTTTGCCCATCGCATACGACCCGGTGTTCCTGAAAGAAAAGCTGTAAGCCTCCCAGGCTGATATCCATATCCTGCGGCAGTTCCTGATGGGAAAGGATGCGCAGAAGTTTTTCAGCAAGCAGGTCATAGGATTGCTGGATACAAAAAGAATAGGTATCCGGATGCATTTGCAGGCTGCGTAGTTTTTGTTTCTCCTTTTGAGAAAAACAGATGACGATTGGCAAATCAGAGACAGCCCGGATCTGCTGATAATAAAGATGCGTGTCCCGGAAATGACAGGATGCATCTATGAGCACTGCTTGGCTCCCGTATAATTCATTTGCAGACAGACGGTCAGGCAATGCGGTTATACGATTTACCGCAAAGCCTTTATCCCGCAAGGCCAGGCAGAGCGCTGGATCCTGTGTATGATCGTCCCCGATCACCAGGATTTGTCGCATATGTAATTCCTCCCTGTCGGTTTGATGCATTATTTTTACTGCCGCAATATGATGGAAAACGAATCGTTTGGTGTTCGATTGGTGCAGATTTTATGAAGATTTTATCAATTCAGTTTGGCGATAAAAAAGTTACAAATTTTTGTTTTTTGCCACATATTCCCAACCGGAATCCCACATAAAAGCCTCACAGAGATCAAAATATGCCGACTGAGAAAGTGAATTTCGGATAAGATGATGGATATGGCAGCCAATGACATTTTTTGATATTATTTATATAATTTGTTTGAAAAAATTTATAAATTTTAGTGTATTTGTGTGAGATGTATGTTTGCGGCTGAGTCTGACAATTGACTGCGGTAAAGGAAAGGTGAGATGATATGAAACATTTAGATTTACAAGTATTGCAGGCATTTCCGGAAAACGGTAAATCCAGAATTGATATGCTGCTGCAGCAGGAAATCGAAAAGGATCCTGCAAAGATCATTGTTTTGGATGACGATCCCACTGGCACCCAAACCGTACATGATATCTCTGTATATACAGGCTGGTCCGCACAAGAAATCCGGGAAGGTTTTTCGGAGCAGAACAAATTATTTTATATTCTGACCAACAGCCGGGGCCTTACTGCGGATGAAAGCGAGAAACTTCACCGGCAAATAGGAGAAAATGTTGCGATGGTTTCCCGGGAACAGAGAAAGCCGTACCTGATCATCAGCCGCAGCGATTCTACCTTGCGGGGGCATTACCCGCTGGAAACCGAGATCCTTCGCCAAACGATCGAAGCAGCAGGGGAAAGCGTGGACGGGGAGGTCCTATGCCCGTTTTTCCTGGAGGGCGGACGATATACTTATGGAAATGTACATTATGTAAAACAAGCTGGCGAGTTGGTGCCTGCAGCAGAAACTGAATTTGCGCAGGATAAGACGTTCGGATACCGCCATTCGCAACGCCCGCAATATATTGAAGAAAAAACGGATGGCGTATATCGGGCAGAGGATGTGGTCTGTATCCCGCTGGCAGATTTACGGGATTGCGCTTTCGAAAAGATTGAACAGATGCTGCTGGAAGTGGACGGGTTCCGAAAAATTTGTGTCAATGCAGTGGATTATTATGATGTCAAGGTATTTGCGATTGCATTATACCGGGCAATGCGGAAAGGCAAACGGTTCCTTTTCCGCACAGCTGCCAGTTTTGTCAAAGTAATGGGGGGGATCGCAGACCGCCCGTTGCTCACGCGCCAAGAATTGCTGCCTGGGAATCCGGCAAATGGCGGGCTTGTTGTAGTAGGAAGCCATACCCAGAAGACGACGGCACAACTCGAAAAGCTGTTAGAGTTAGAAACCGTGGAATCTGTTGCATTTGATTCACAAAAGGTCTTGGAAGGTGATGAAGCTTTTTATAAAGAAGTGGACAGATGTGTGAGTGAAGAGGAACGGATTATCCGATCGGGGAAAACGGCAGTATGTTTTACCTGCCGCAAACTGTTAAGCTTACAGGAGGATACGCCGGAAAGTGCTTTGCGCAGAAGCGTAAAAATCAGTGATGGGGTACAAAACCTGGTTGCACGTCTTGATGTTGCTCCTGCCTTTATTGTTGCCAAAGGCGGTATTACTTCAAGCGACATTGGAACAAAAGCATTGCAAGTAAGACGGGCGGATGTAATGGGCCAGATAAAACCAAGTATCCCAGTATGGAAGACGGGGGAAGAAAGCCGTTTCCCAGGGATACCATATATCATTTTCCCAGGCAATACCGGGGATGAAGAAACGTTAAGAGAGGTGGTCAGCCGATTGATCGGGTCTGACCAGTAATAGAATAGGTATATTAAAACAGATGCCGCAGGACTCATCAGAGTCCTGCGGCATCTGTTTTAGTACTGCAAGCCATACATAGAGCAGGCGGCAAAACTACCTCTTTTTGCAGCAAGCATTACGCGCGCAGTAGAGGTCTTTGCAGCAAAGCCAGCGGGGATGGGTAAAATCCGGCCAGAATTTGTTTCTGCAATCCTCCGGGAAGAGGCCGCAGCAGCCATTCTGGTCGCAGCAGGCGCGCAGGGCGCGTTCATCCCCATCATGCTCATCGATGGGGTACCATTCGCAGCATTTGCCCTGGCAGCCATTGACCGCATGGATATGGCAGTCGTTGCAGGATGTGCGGCAGCAGTTTTTGCAGCAGCAGTTTCTGTGATAAGGACAGCAAGCCATTATTCATTCACACCTTTTATATAAAATCATGTATGCGCATATGACAGCCCACAAAAAACAATGCGCCGTCTTTTTTATTGTATGCGCGGATTGGCTGCATGGTGATTTACAGCAGATATGTCCGCCTCCATCACAGCGCGGATGATGCGCAGTTTTATCCCCCCGATTTCGACAAAAAGGAAACTTGTCCCCTGCCTATAATAGAAATTGGCTGGTCAGGCAGATGAATATGGGGGTATGCCGGGGAGGGATGGCTGTTGGCAGTTTATGCAGATGTACTGGTGATCATAAATTATGCGGTCAATCTGGTGGTCTTATTGGCCTGTGCCAAAATACTTGGCCGGGCAAAAAAACGATGGCGGCTCAGTGCCGCAGCCCTGTTCGGCGCTTTGGGCGCGTTGGTCATATTTTTGCCTTTTTATGGATTCTGGTCCCAGATGATATGGAAATGCCTGCTTTCGGTTGGAATGGCAGGGATCGCATTTGGTTTTCGTCCTTACCGCCGCTTTTTGAAAGCGTTGTTTATCATTTTTTGTGCCGGATGGGTCTTTGCAGGCTTTTTATTGATGTGTGCTTTCTTTTGGATGCCTGAAAAAGTACTGTTTTACAATGGGGCGATCTATTTTGATGTGTCGATCGTGAGTTTGCTGCTGGGTATCACAGGCGCATATGCCGCTGTCCTGCTGTTGGAAAGGCTGCTGGGAGGCAGGACGCCGGAAAAAGCGTTTTATGGGGTCACGGTTTACGAAAATGGGAAGACGGTCGCTTTCAAAGCATTGGCTGATACAGGAAACAGCCTGAAAGAGCCGTTCAGCGGCGCTCCGGTCATGGTATGCGATCCCAAAACCATTTCCGGTATCCGTCCGGCAGATGCCCACAGGTTTCGATTGATCCCATGTGTGACCGTTTCCGGGGAAGGCGTCCTGGATGGTTTTTGCCCGGAGCGGCTGGTGTTGGATCGGGATGGGAAAACCATGGAAATACAGGATGTTTATATTGCCGCAGGGAAATACCCGATCGAAGGGGAATATCAGGCGGTTTTTCATCCACAAATGCTTTCTTTGGGGGTATGGGACAAAAGGGAGGGGCGGACGGCTTATGGATTTGCCAAAAAATAAGTATGCCAGGCGCTGGAAAAGGATGTTATTGCAGCTGTTTTTGAAGCTGGGGCTGGTCAGAAGGGTATATTATATCAATGGCCCGGAAACCTTGCCTGCACCGTTGTCAAAAGAAGAGGAACAGGTCGTTTTTTTGAAATTGGAACAAAATGACTCAAAAGCCCGGGAACTTTTAATGGTACATAATTTGCGGCTGGTGGTTTATATTGCAAAGAAGTTTGAGTCGACAGGGATCAATGTGGAGGATCTGATCTCGATCGGGACGATCGGACTTATCAAAGCCGTCAACACCTTTTGCCCAAGCAAAAACATTAAGCTGGCCACCTATGCATCGCGGTGCATCGAAAATGAGATATTGATGTACCTGCGCAAAAATCAATCCCAAAGGAATGAGGTATCGATCGACGAACCGCTGAATATCGATTGGGATGGGAATGAGCTGCTGCTTTCCGATATCCTGGGGACCGAGCCGGACAGCATCAACCGGCCGATCGAAGACGAAGCCGAACGGGATATCCTGCTTTCTGCCATCCACAACCTGGATAAGCGGGAACGAATGATTATGGAAATGCGGTTTGGATTGGAGGGCAGGGAGGAAAAAACACAAAAGGAAGTTGCGGATATCATCGGCATTTCGCAATCTTATATTTCCAGGTTGGAAAAACGGATCATCAAAAAATTAAAGAAAGAACTGGAAAAACGCATTTAAATAGGAACGCCATGGGAAACGCAGGAATATGCGCTTCCCATGGCTTTTTTCAGGGGGATACAAAGATTTATGACGGATTATCTCCAAGGCGCGTGACCGACAGGGCGATCGTGCTGACGAGGAATCCGGAAGCACTGGAAACTGCTTGTAAAGTAGCTGGCGTAGAGGTCACGCTGAAAGGTACTGAACAGGAAGATGTCGTAAGGCGTCCGGAGGTCAGGTTGGATTCCTGAATCACCGAACCGGGCAAAATATTCCCATTCAATTCAAGATGCAAGGCGATGGATTGCGAGGAAGATGATCCGCCGCTGACGCCGATGGTCCCTTTGAAAGTCGCCTGATAGACTCCACGTGTGTTGATCAGGACACTCGGGGAACCAGTCGTGTGGGAAATAGCACTGCCTATGAGCAAATTATTGTTTTGGAAGGATAAAGCCCCATTGGTTTGTGTGGGCTGGGACGGATCATCTGTGGTAAGCAGGGTGGCCGGCGCAGTGGTGGGACTGCTGGCCCCGGTTGCGCCGCGCGGGATGGTGAAATCCAGTATCGCATTTTGTGCTGTCCCGGAATTCGTCACGCTGGCATTCGTCCCGGGCTCACCGGTTGTAACGGAGCCAACGCTTAGTGTAGCGGCAGTACCTGTGGCGCCTGTTGCACCATCCGCACCGTCATTACCAGCTGGGCCGGTTGGGCCAGTTGCACCCGTTGCACCGGAGGGGCCGGTTGGGCCAGTTGGGCCGGTTGCACCCATCGCGCCGGAGGGGCCGGTTGGGCCTGTAGCGCCTGTTGCACCGGAGGGGCCAGTTGGGCCTGTAGCGCCTGTTGCACCGGAGGGGCCAGTTGGGCCGGTTGCACCTGTCGCACCGGAAGAGCCGGTTGGGCCAGTCGCACCGCGCGGGATGACAAAATCAAAAATGGCATCTTCTGCAGTGCCTGAGTTGGTCACGCTGGCATTTGTCCCAGGCTCACCGGTTGTAACGGTACCAACATTGACGGTTGCTGCAGTACCGGTTGCACCTGTTGCGCCGGAGGGGCCAGTGGGACCGGTTGGGCCAGTTGGGCCGGTTGCACCTGTCGCACCGGAAGAGCCGGTGGGGCCAGTCGCACCTGTTGCGCCGGAGGGGCCAGTGGGGCCGGTTGGGCCAGTTGCACCCGTTGCACCGGAGGGGCCGGTTGGACCTGTCGCACGAGAGGGGCCGATTGGGCCAGTCGCACGCGATGCACCGGAAGG
>CALXGW010000011.1 GCA_944387965.1 uncultured Anaerotruncus sp.
ATCATGAACATGTTAGCCCGTTCGGTGCTGGCCCTTTACACCTCCGACCCGCAGCCGGAAGACACCTCCATCCCGAATGTCATGCGGCAGTCGGTGGAACTGATCGCCCGCATGCCGTCGATCATGACGGCAGCCTATCAGGTAAAAAAACGGGTATACGATGGGCGCAGCATGTACCTGCATAACCCCAACCCGGAATTTTCCACCGCGCAGAATATCCTGCGGATGCTGCGCTCGGATAAACAGTTTACCGAGGAAGAAGCCCGCCTGCTCGATCTCTGCCTGATGCTGCACAGCGAACACGGCGGCGGTAATAACTCGACCTTTTCGGTGCGTGTGCTCACTTCTTCCGGCACCGATACCTACTCAGCCATCGCCGCAGGCATCGGCTCGCTCAAGGGCCCCCGGCATGGCGGCGCAAATTATAAGGTCGTCCAGCAGCTTGCAGAAATCAAGCAACATGTTTCCAATTGGGAGGACGACGCCGAGGTGCGCGATTACCTGCATAAGATCGTCAGCCGCCAGGCGGGCGACGGTTCCGGCCTCATCTACGGCATGGGGCACGCTGTTTATACCAAAAACGACCCGCGTGCGGCCATTCTGAAAAAGAACGCGATTGCAATGGCAACGGGTACCGACTTTGAAAAAGAATTCCTGCTGCTGGACGCCGTGGAGCGTCTCGCGCCCGAGGTGCTGGCTGAAAAACGGGGTTCCCCCCAGCTTTGCTGCGCCAACATTGACCTGTATTCCGGCCTGGTCTACCAGATGCTGCGGATCCCGGAGGAACTGCACACCCCGCTCTTTGCCATCGCCCGTACGGCAGGCTGGTGCGCCCACCGGCTGGAGGAACTGTGCACCAACGGCAAACTGATGCGCCCCGCCTACAAGGCAATCGCAAGGGAAACCCCCTACCTGCCCCTAGACAGGCGCTGACCGCTTTGCAGGCCGCCTGCCCAAATAACGGGAAAAAAGATACCGCTTGACCGGAAGGCAGTCAAGCGGTATAATATTTTTTGGTGTTCTTTTACTCTGTAAAATATTTTCCTGTTTGCCCCTGTTTATGGCAGCGGTGCGGAAAGAGGGATTATGCGCAACCGGAAGTTCAATTTGATTTTTTCGTTTTTTTTGCTGGCCGCCTGTATCTTGCGGATCTATCTGAAATTTTCTGTGATCAACCCGTCCACCGGCTTTTATGAAGGCAGCAGCGGGCTCGTGCTGCTTTTCAATCTCCTGCTGGTCGTGGGCATCTTCTTTTTCCTGGGGCTCGGCTTTTTTGAACGCAAACAGCCGTTTGTTTCCGGCCCTTCCCGCCCGGCAGGCATTTTTGCCATCCTTAGCGGCATTTTCAGCCTGCCCCTGGCTGTGATGAGCCTTGCGCGGCAGGTAACTTCCCTTTCCAGCCTGGATCTGGAGGGGCTGTCCTTATTCATGCTGCTCCTGCAGCTGCTGGCCACCCTGTTTTCCTTCCTGTTCCTGGCCGTTTGCCCCTTCCTTTCTGCGTTCCTGTTTTTGAAAACCGGTATATCCATTTCCCGCTCGCCCATCACCGGCTATCGGGCAAACCCCCTGCTTTTGCTGGCTCCGCTTTTCTGGCAGGCTTTGTTTATGCTGTCGCTGTTTATGGAATTTACCGCCATCCGCAGCGCCTCCGACCAGATGCTCACCATTCTCGGGATGATCGCCCTGATCCCCTTCCTGCTTGGGCAGGGGCGCCTTTACGGCAGGCTCCATCCCCAAAAGGGCATCCTCCAGCTGCGCCTGTCCGGTTATCCGCTGGTGCTGCTGTTGGCGCCGCAATCGCTGGCCGCCCTGCTCTTTGCCCTTTCCACAGGCGCTTGGCTGGACGCTGCCGTTTCCTGCTTTTACCTTTCGCTCACCGGATATGCGTTCTGCCTGCTCCTTTCCCTGCGGCCGCGCACCCGCTGAAATGCAGCTTCTCCCAACCGGGGTCAGTAACCCCGGTTTTTTTACGCCCATTATTCAATACTTTTGGTATATTTTCGATATTTTTCAACAAATTTTCCCATTTGATTGCCTGCCAAACCGTCCCCCGGCACAAACCGGCGCACAAAAAAACGCTTTCCCATACCGGGATACCCCGGTATGGGAAAGCGCTGGGAAACGTCCAGGGAAAGCCCCCGGTCAGATACCGCCGCCTTGCTGCGGCGCCATGCCGGTCGTGCTGGGCAGTTCCGCCCGCTGTTCGGCAGTCAGGTCGCGGATGGCTGTCAGCTGGAAATGGTCATCCACCTTGGTCAGTTCATAAATCATATACTTGATGAACAACTGCGATTCATCCCCGGTATAGCCCTGGGTCCATGCATTGACCGGCGGCACATACCCCACTGTAAGCGTATAAACATCGCCATTTTTTACAATCCGTAAAATATCTGGCGTATATCCGGCCTGCACTGTGACCGGGACATAATACGTTTTTGTACTTTCATCATAGGTGTAGGTATTTTCATAGTCGCCGAAGCTGCGGTGTTCCAACGTCACATCCGGGCCAAACAGCCGCGCGCATGCGACCTCCACATCCGACGCGGGCACCACCACACGCCCCAGCGCATCGAACTGGTAGCTGTCGCGTTTTTCGCCGCGCAGGGTGCTCCAAAGCGAAGACTGCAGCAAAAACAGCGGTTCGGCATCCGCAGCATTTTCAAACGGCACCGGGTCGAACATGATGACCGGCGAGATCACCTGCTCAAACTGCTCTTTTTCTTTGGTGTTGTCCAGCAGCCCTTTTGTGAATTGTACCCCCAGGAAAGCCAGCGTCCCCAATCCCACCAGGATCAGCAGGATCGCAATGGTACCCAGCGGCGCAGCATATTTATTTTTGCGGTAATGCATGTGTTCCGGCCTTTTTGCCGCGCCGGAATCATTCAAATGTTCCATGTGTGCTCCTTTCCATCAGCGGATCTGCCCATCCCCTGTCACGATATATTTATAGGAGCAAAGCTCGCTCAACCCCATCGGGCCGCGTGCATGCAGCTTTTGGGTGGAGATGCCGATCTCGGCTCCAAAGCCGAACTCGCCCCCATCGGTAAACCGGGTGGACGCATTGACATAGACCGCCGCCGAATCAAGCTGGGCGGTAAATGCACGGGCATTGTCCCAATCCTTGGTCACGATCGCCTCGGAATGTCCGGTCGTATATTTTTGAATATGCCCGATCGCTTCCTCCAGCGAATCGACCACCCGCAGTGCAAGGATGTAATCATCATATTCGGTCGCATAATCCTCTTCGGTCGCCGGTACGGTATCCGGGATGATGGCAGCTGTCCGCGCGCAGCCGCGCAGCTGCACATGATGCGCATCCAGTTTTTCCTTGAGCCGGGGCAGGAAATCCGGTGCGATCTCGCGGTGTACCAGCACCGTTTCCACTGCATTGCAGACCGACGGCCGGGAAGTTTTCGCATTGTCGCAGATATTGACGGCCATCCCGATATCGGCCGACGCATCCACATAGATGTGGCAGTTGCCCGCACCGGTTTCGATCACCGGCACGCTCGCATTCTGTACGACCGACTGGATCAGCCCTTTGCCGCCCCGCGGGATCAATACATCCACATACCCGCGCAGGTTCATCAAGTCCACCGAAGAAGACCGGTCGGTATTCTCGATCAGCTGGATACAGTCGGCCGGCAGCCCGGCACATTCCAGCGCCCGGCGCATCACGCCGGCCAGCGCGGTGTTCGAGTGGATGGCTTCCTTGCCGCCCCGCAAAATACAGGCGTTGCCGGATTTCAGGCACAGGCACGCGGCATCCACCGTCACATTCGGCCGGGACTCATAAATCATCCCCACCACGCCCAGCGGCACGCTCACCCGTTCGATCTTCAGCCCATTCGGCCTGGTCCAGCCTTCGGATACCCGGCCCACCGGGTCAGCCAGCCCGGTCAGTTCCCGCACCGCATCCGCGATCCCGCGGATCCGGCCTTCGGTCAGCCGCAGCCGGTCCTGCATCGATTCCGACATCCCATTCTGCTGCGCATTCTGCATATCCAGATCGTTTGCCTGCAGGATAGCATCCATCTGTTCTTCCAACATGCCTGCAATGGTGCGCAAAGCTTCATCCTTCTGCGCGGTACGGGCGCACCGCAGGG
>CALXGW010000012.1 GCA_944387965.1 uncultured Anaerotruncus sp.
CAGAAGCAGCGGGTGGCGATTGCAGGGATCATTGCAATGCGTCCGCGCTGCATCGTATTGGACGAGCCGACCGCTATGCTGGACCCGAAAGGGCGGCGGGAGGTCATGCGGACAATCAAACGGCTCAACCGGGAACATGGGATTACGGTGGTACTGATTACCCACTACATGGAGGAAGCTGCCGAATGCGGGCGGGTAGTCGTGATGAACGATGGGCAGATCCTGTTTGACGGCGTGCCGCAGGAGGTATTTTCCCATGTACGGGAGCTCAAGGATGTGGGGTTGGACGTGCCGCAGGCGACCGAGCTTTGCTATGAGCTGCGGCAGGCAGGGTTCCCGCTGCCGGAGGACATTATCACCGAGGAGGCCGCCGCTGAAGCGATCTCTGCACTATTGGAGGCACACAGATGACTGCGATCCGCACAGAAGATTTGACATATGTTTATTCGCCGGGCACCCCGTTTGAGAAAACTGCGGTCGACCATATCAACATGGAGATTGAACAAGGGGAATTTGTTGGGGTGATCGGGCATACCGGTTCGGGAAAATCCACCCTGATCCAGCATTTTAACGGGTTATTAAGACCGACATCAGGCAAAATTTTTATCAATGGCACCGATTTATGGGCGCAGGGGACAAACCTGCGGGAATACCGGTTCAAGGTGGGCCTGGTGTTCCAATACCCGGAATACCAGCTGTTTGAAGAAACGGTTTACAAGGATATTGCATTCGGGCCGTCCAACATGGGGCTGCCGCCGGAAGAAATCCAGAAACGGGTGATTGAGGCGGCGCAGTTCGTGGGGCTCAAACCGCATCATATGCAGAAATCCCCGTTTGAACTTTCCGGCGGGCAGAAACGCCGGGTGGCAATCGCGGGGGTGCTGGCGATGCGCCCGGATATCCTGATTCTGGACGAGCCTGCGGCCGGCCTTGACCCGAAAGGACGGGAAATGATCTTAGGACAGATCAAGGATTACCACCGGCAGCAGAAAAACACCGTGCTGCTGGTATCCCACAGCATGGAGGACATTGCGCGGTATGCCCACAAGGTACTGGTGCTCAACCGGGGCAAGGTCGCGATGTATGACGATGTGGCGGCTGTATTTTCCCGTGCCAAAGAGATCGAAGCGATGGGGCTTTCCGCCCCGCAGGTCACCCGCATCTTCATGCGGCTGCGGGAAAAAGGGTTCCCGGTCAGCGAGAGCGTTTACACAATGGCTTATGCAAAGCAGGAACTGCTGACCATGCTTGGAAAGGGTGGTGAGCGGGATGCTTAAAGATATCACCATTGGGCAATATTTCCCAGGGGATTCGTTTATCCACCGGCTTGACCCGCGGATGAAGATCGTTTTGACCTTTGCGTATATCGTGATGCTGTTTATGGCGTCCAACCCGTTGGGGCTGGGGATTGGCATCCTGTTTTTGGTATTCGCTTACGGGATATCCAAAATCCCGCCCCGGATGATCCTGAAAAGTTTAAAACCGGTGGTGCCGATCATCCTGTTCACTTCGGCGCTCAACATGCTGTTTATTGATGGGGACAACCTGCTGTTCCAATGGGGGATTATCACCATCACCCTGCAGGGGATTACAACGGCGATTGTGATGAGCGTGCGGATCATCTGCCTGATCGCAGGTACCAGCCTGATGACTTATACGACTTCCCCGATCGCGCTGACCGATGGCATTGAGCGGCTTTGTTCCCCGCTCAAGCGGTTTAAGCTGCCGGTGCATGAACTGGCGATGATGATGACCATTGCGCTGCGTTTTATCCCGACGCTGATCGAGGAAACCGACAAGATCATGTCGGCCCAGAAGGCAAGGGGCGCCGATCTGGAATCCGGCGGGCTGATGCAGCGGGCGAAAGCGCTGATCCCGATTTTAATCCCGCTGTTTGTTTCGGCTTTCCGGCGGGCGGACGAGCTGGCGCTGGCGATGGAATGCCGCTGTTACCGGGGCGGCGAGGGCCGTACCCGGATGAAACAGCTGAAGATCGTGCCGCGGGATATTTACTGCGCGGTATTTGTCGGACTTTGCCTGGCGGGCGTGGTGTGCATCAACCTGTTTGCACCCGAGATTTTGCCGATGCGTTGAGCGTGGCTGGAAAGGGAAATGGTATGCGCCATCTGATGCTGACAATCCAATATCGCGGGACTGCATACCAGGGGTTCCAGGTGCAGGGCGACAAGCCTACGGTTGCCAAAACGTTACAGGATGCGATCGAAACCGTTTTCAAATCCCGGCTGGATATCAAGGGGTGTTCCCGCACCGATGCAGGGGTACATGCCAACCGGTTTGCGGTGTGTTTTTTCACCGGCTCGGATATCCCCTGCGATGCGGTGGTGCGCGCGCTGAATGTCAACCTGCCCGAAGATATTGCAGTGCTGGGCTGCGAGCAGGTGGCGGATGCGTTCCATCCACGGTATGACTGCCGGGGGAAGCGGTATCTTTATAAAATCCACAACCATCCGGTCAAAAACCCGTTTGCCGCCGACCTGATGCTGTATCACAAATACCCGCTGGATGTGGGGAAAATGGACCGGGCGGCAAAAGGGTTTTGCGGGCGGTATGATTTTTCCGCCTTTTGCAGCGCGGGAAGCAAGGTGGAGGACATGGTGCGCACCATTACCGACGCTGCGGTGTACCGGGAAGGGACGACGGTCATTTTTTCGGTCACAGGGGACGGGTTTTTATACCATATGGTGCGGATTATGGTGGGGACGCTGCTGGAAGTGGCGCGCGGCGCGATTGCCCCGGAAGCAATCCCTTCGATTATTTTGAGCCGTGACCGCGCTTGCGCCGGGCCAACGGCCCCTGCGCACGGGCTTTATTTGGATGAAGTATTTTATGATTGATGTGATGGAAAAAAGGGGGTGCGGATATGGCACAGCTGACTGATCTGGAAAAGGTGCGGAAGAACCGCGCGCGCAGGCGTGCAATCCGCAACCTGTTCAGTTTGGGCGTATTCTGCCTGATCGTGTTTTTATGTATTTCCCTGATCCGGGAAGCGGGCGAAGTGGATCTGCGCACCGCTTACAGCGATCTGAAGGCGGAGATCACTGCCTCCGGTACGGGATATCCGGTTTCGCTGCCGGGCGGAAAGGTGGCAAAGATACAGGCGTTTGGGGATACCATCGCGCTGCTGACCGACACCAACCTTTACACCTATAACCACTCGGGCAGCCAGCTGGTCAATGCACAGCACGGTTTGGCCAGCCCGGTGATGAAAACCTCAAACGGCAGGATCCTGCTTTATGACCGGGGCGGCCAACGGCTTTCAGTCTATTCCAAATCTGCGCTGTCGGCCGGGATTTCGTCCGATTATACGATTTATGCCGCGGATATTTCCGACCGGGGGACATTTGCGGTATCCACCAATTCGGATGAATATCTTTCGCAGGTATTTGTATACGATGGGAATGGGGAAAATATTATTTTTAAGTGGTTCTCTGCGGAAAAGCCGGTGATCGATGTTTCTTTGGCGGATAACAGGGATGCAATGGTGGTCGGCTGCGTGGATGTATCGGATGGGGGATACCTGTCGAGCATCACCCGGTTCCAGTTTTCGATCGAACAGGAACTGGAGCGGGCGCAGTTCCCGGGGAACTGCTGTTGTCAGTGGATTATTTTAACAGCGACACGGTGTTTGCGGTGACCGATTCCCGGGTGGTGCGGCTCAACGGCGAACTGCGCGAGGTCGCTTCCTATCCGTTTGAAGGCAGCACCCTCAACCAATTCCTGATACGTCCGGATGGCGGGGCGGTATTGCTGCTGGGGGATTATGTGGAAACCAAACAGCTTTCGGTGGTGAGCCTGGACAGCGCCATGCAGCGGCAGGGGCTTTATACGATCGATTTTGAACCGGTCAGCCTGAAAGCGGATCAGCAGTACCTGTTTGTTGCCGGGCAGGACAGCATTGCGATCCTGTCGCTGGACGGGACGCTGCTGGCGACGGCGCCGGTGAAGGGGATGGCCGGGATGGAGCCCGCCAATGGGATGTTGTATTATGCGGACAGCACCCAGCTTGCCGTATTGGACCTGCAGGGGCTGCTGAATGCCCAAATACCGGAAACATCCTCGGATGCAGCGGATACGTCCAGCGGGGATGAAACGTCCTCGGATGCGGCGGATACGTCCGGCGGGGATGAAACATCCCCGGATGCGGCGGATGCGTCCGGCGGGGATGAAACGTCCCCGGATGCGGCGGATGCGTCCGGCGGGGATGGAACGTCCTTGGATGGGGAAAGCAGTGGCTGATGGGAACGGGCATATAGCTTTGCTGGGCGGAAAAGGGGGATATTATGGATCTTGCAACGGCGATCGGGCTGGATTTGGTCGCGGTGGGATGCGTGCTGTACTGCGCGTATGCTGCGGCAAAAAAGGGGTTTATACGCACGGTGATACAGATGATTGCATATATTGTGGTCATCGCAGTCGCGGCGGCGGCGAGCAAGGCAGTCGCGCCGGTGATCTATGAACGGCTGGTGCGGCCGGCCCTGACTGAAAATTTTTATGAGCAGGCGGCGCCCAAAAGCATCGACAATGCGATGCTGGCCCGGATACCGCTTTCAGCCGGCCTAAAAGCGCTTTCCGAGGATGCGTTGGACGCGCTGGAAGATATGCTGCCGGAGGATCTGGGGGATCTTCCGGATGAGGCGCAGGATTTGCTGGAGGATCTCTCGGACGCTGCGCTGCGGCCGGTGATGGAGGGGGCGATCGGGATGATCGCATTTGTAGCGATTTTTGCGGCGCTTTCGATCATCACCAACCTGATCCTTTCCGCGTTGGGGATCATCAACCATCTGCCGGTGATCGGGCCGGTCAATGCGATGTTTGGATGCCTGGTGGGAATTTTGCAGGGGGTCCTGCTGGTGTGTGTGCTGGCCATCCTGCTGCGGGGGATTTTGAACCTTTACCCGCATGGATGGTGGGTGATCTCGTCGGAGGATGTTGTGCAGAAAAGCTATATCTTCAAATATTTTTACAATCCCGCCCTGCTTGCCAAATGGATGTGACGGCGGGAGGCATACCGGGGAATCAGGGATAAGGGATAATTATTTATGCCGTATTCATATGCTGTTCATATGCGTCCCCTAGAATATAGCATGGGTAAGCAAGCGATCATGCACTGCCCGGAGGAAAAAGGTGAGAAACAATGAATATCATGTGTTCAAGATGTAAAAAGCGGATGGCGGTGGTATTTATGACCCGGCTGGAGGGCGAGCAGACCATCAACGAAGGGTTATGCCTGAAATGCGCCAAAGAGCTGGGAATCAAACCGATCAGCGATCTGATAGAGAAATTGGGGATATCCGAGGATGAACTGGATAATATGACCGAGCAGATGTCCGATATGTTCGGGGACGGGGAAAGCGGATTCGAAATGGGCGGCGCGCAGGCGATGCCCACCTTTTTGCAGAACCTGTTCGGCCGGAGCGAGGGGCAGGATGCCATCATGCCAAAAGATGAGTCGATACCGGGGCAGGATCTGCCTGTGCGTCCGATGCCGCCCGAGCGCCAAAGACGGGAGCCCAAGCGCCAGACGGTGCCGCCGGAGAAAAAGTTCAAATATCTCGACGCTTACTGCGAAGACCTGACCAAAAAAGCGGCGGAAGGCCGGATCGACCGGATCGTCGGCAGGGAAAGGGAAATTTACCGGGTTTTGCAGATTTTAAACCGCCGGACCAAAAACAACCCCTGCCTGATCGGGGAACCGGGCGTGGGGAAGACGGCCGTTGCGGAAGGGATTGCTTTGCGTTTGGCGCAGGGGGATGTGCCGTTCCGGCTGGCGGATAAGCGGCTGTGCCTGCTCGACCTGACGGCGCTGGTGGCCGGCACCCAATTCCGCGGACAGTTTGAAAGCCGGGTCAAGGGGCTGGTGCAGGATATCAAGGAAGCCGGGAATGTGATCCTGTTCATTGACGAGGTGCATAACCTGGTGGGGGCGGGCGATTCGGAAGGGTCGATGAATGCTGCCAACATCCTCAAGCCTGCGCTTTCCCGTGGGGAGATCCAGGTGATCGGCGCGACCACCTTCTCGGAATACCGCAAACACATCGAGAAGGATGCTGCGCTGGAACGCCGGTTCCAGCCGGTGACGATCGAAGAGCCTTCGATCAGCGACACGGTCGAAGTCATCAACGGCATCAAGGAATATTATGAAAAGCACCATCGGGTAACGGTGGACGCTGAGGCTGCGCGGATGGCGGTGATGCTTTCCGAACGGTACATCACCGACCGGTTCCTGCCGGATAAGGCGATCGACCTGCTTGACGAGGCATGTTCCTGCGCGGTGCTGCGCAACCACGAACTGGCGGAATATGACAAGCTTTCCAAACGGGAAAAAGATCTGGGCGACCGGCTGGAAAACCTGGAAGCGCAGACCGACGCCCCAGATTATGAAGCCATCGCCAAATTGCGGGGGGAACGCATTGTACTGCAGGAGCAACTCAAGGAATTGGAGCCGCATGCGCTCAACCAGCCGGTGACGCTGGATGATCTGGCGCAGGTGATTGAACTGTGGACCGGTATCCCGGCGGCAAAGATCCGCGAAACCGAACTCAGGCGGGTGGCCGGGCTGGAAAATGCGCTGAAGGAGAAGATCATCGGCCAGGACGAGGCGGTCGGGCTGGTGGCGGCTGCCGTACGGCGCAGCCGGGTACAGATCTCGGCGCGGCGGCGCCCGGCGTCCTTCATCTTTGTCGGGCCGACCGGTGTAGGAAAGACCGAGCTGGTCAAAGTGCTGGCAAAGGAACTGTTTGATACGGCCGACCCGCTGATCCGGCTGGATATGTCCGAATTTATGGAGAAACACAGCGTTTCCCGGATTGTGGGTTCCCCACCGGGTTATGTGGGGTATGACGAAGCCGGGCAGCTAACCGAAAAGGTACGGCGCAAGCCCTATTCGGTTGTTTTGTTTGATGAGATCGAAAAGGCCCATCCGGATGTACTGAATATCCTGCTGCAGATATTGGATGAAGGGCGCATCACAGATGCGCATGGCCGGGTGGTTTCGTTTGAAAATACGGTGATTGTTATGACCTCCAATGCGGGCAGCGAACGCAAGGAAGGGACGGTGGGCTTTGAACGCAAGCCGGGCGAAGTGGCCAGGGAAAAGGCGATGAAGGCCCTGTCGGACTTCCTGCGGCCGGAATTTTTGGCCCGTGTGGATGAAGTGGTCGTTTTCCGTGCGCTGGATGAGGCGGATTACCGGAAGATCGCCGGGCTGATGCTCGGGGAGCTCAAGGCGCCGCTGGCCGAAAAAGGGATCAAATTCGGTTGGGATGAAGAGGTGCTGGCCTACATCGCCCACAAGGCGATCGGCAAGCGCAGCGGCGCACGCGACCTGCGCACGGTCATCCGCAAGGAAGTGGAGGACGCCATCAGCCTGAAACTGGTGGAGTCGGTGGATCAGCCGCCGGCTTTGATGAAACTGGCTGCCACAGACGGGAAACTGGAACTATTGTGCAGCTGAACGCCGGGTGTCCCCAGCAATTTGCCGCATTAGAAGCAGATATCCCCGCCCTTTTAAAAAGGGCGGGGGTATTTTTTGCATATACATGTTCAGATTTTCCGGATGCGGATATAGCGGGAATCGGCATAGCCGATATGCCCGAAATAATCCACGACATACCAGCCTTCCCACTGGCCAAGGACGGTGATGGGGTTGCCGTTCCAGGCACGGGCGATGACGGGCGCCTGCAGGGAGGGCTTTTTGCGGATATTCAGCCAGCCGCTCGATACGGTGACGATCCCGCGGCGGGGCGGCTGTGCCTCCACAAACGGGATATCAAAATATTCGGTGAGGGATTTGACGACGTTGGCGGCGATTTCTGGGATATTGTGGCGGATCCAATCGGCGTCTTCCGGGTTATCGTGGTAGGCAAATTCGATCAGCACAGCCGGGGCGCGGGTCTTGGATACCTCGCCGAGCGAAGTGGTGGGGACGGTCTTGACCAGCCAGGGGAGCGGATAGATCTCTTTGAGGTTTTCAGCAATGATATCCGCCGCACGTTTGCCGCGGACGCTGTTTGGGTAATAATAGACCTCGGCGCCCTGGCGCTGGCCGGCTTCATCTTCCGGCGCGGCGTTTGAATGCAATGCGACGTGCAGGTCGTACTTGCCTTCGTTCGACTGGCGGATGGAGCTGGCGGCGGTCATATCCGGTGTGTTGCGGGTAAAGCGGATGCCGCTGGAACGTAAGTAGGGGACCATGGCGTCGGCGATCAGGTTCATATAATATTCCTCATTCCCTCCGCCGACGTATGGGTTCCATTCCTGTGTGGATGGGCTTAAGTAGATGGTTGGCATAACGATTCCTCCGTTTCTTTTCAAAAGGGGCTGTTTCAGCCTATGCGTCCGGCGGAAAGTTGGTGATTGGGGGATTAAGCGGCCGGATATTTAAAAAGTACGGAGGATTTTTCATCCGCAGAAATGATTGAAAGATGTTGGCTTTTATGGTACAATACTATTAAATAACAGCTATTTTGCCGCCAGGATGGCGGGTGGTTCTGCTTGAAAGACGGCAGTTGGGGTGCTGCGGGGCAGCTTTGTGGCTCGGGACCGGTGCGGAGGTTCTGACGGGAGGCCGCTGGTTTTGAAATGGGAGGGCAAAACATCGGAGAAGGAAAGGGTTTTTGGATTATGAATTGGCTCAGGCGGCTGATGTACGGCCGATATGGGATGGATCAGCTTGGGTATGGGCTGCTGATCGGGAGTTTCCTCTTTATGCTCCTGTTCCGGCTGACCGGTTGGAGGATCTTTTCGCTGCTGGCGGTGGTGCTGCTGGCGATCTGCTATCTGCGGCTGTTTTCGCGGGATTTTATGCGGAGAAGGGCGGAAAACCAGATCTTTTTGCGCTACTGGGGGCCGGTTGGGGCAAAGTTTTCAGGCTGGACGGCTTTTTTGCGGGAAAGCAGATATTACCATCACCTGAAATGCCCGTCCTGCCGTCAGAAGATCCGGGTGCCGCGTGGGAAGGGGCGGATCTGCATCACCTGCCCGAAATGCCGCGCCCAATTCATCAAAAAGACATAACGGTATAAAACGCAGGCGTTTATGCGCCATGGGAGGGGCCTGTTTGGGAGGATTGTTTACATACGACAAGACAAAACAGAGCGCACAGGTTTTTTATTCGATGGTGCTGGTGGCAGCCAGCCTGATCGTATTCGGGTTCTTGTGTGACACGCCGGCCAATGTAATATATGGCATCATCCGGATCACCCAGGCGCAGGCCGGGCTGATTACTGACTCGATGCTGGTCGGCGGGGTAGGGGCGGCGTTTGTCAACGCTGGGCTGGTGATGTCCATTTCTATCCTGCTTTTGCGCTTTTGCAGGCTGACCTTCAATGGGATAAGCGTTGCAAGCCTGTTTTTGATGTCGGGGTTCTCCCTGTTCGGGAAGGATATCTGCAACATTTTCCCGATTATCCTGGGCGGGTTCTTATATTCCAGATGGATGAAGGAACGCTTTGGGCGATATATCTACATCTCCCTGTTCGGGACGGCGCTGGCCCCGGTGGTCACGGAGGTAAGCGCGCTCAGCGGGTTCGGAACGGTGAACAACTGGTTCCTTGGGGCTGCCATCGGGATCGTGATCGGGTTTATCCTGCCGCCGATGGCTGCGTTTACCCTGCGGGTGCACCAGGGGTATAACCTTTACAATGTCGGGTTTACGGCGGGGCTGATCGGGATGATCCTGGCCTCCCTGCTCAAATCCTTCGGGGTGGATTTTGAGTCCAGGCTGGTATGGAGCCAGGGGAACAACCTGCGGTTTTCCATTTATCTGTTTTTACTGTTTGGATGCATGTTTTTGGCGGGCTTTTTCTGGAATGGGAAAAGCCTTTCCGGGTTACGGGCCATCACCAGGCATACCGGCCGGTCGGTTGC
>CALXGW010000013.1 GCA_944387965.1 uncultured Anaerotruncus sp.
AAATTTGCGATCCTGTTGGCGGCGGTACTGCTGTTCAGCGGCTGCCAGCCGTCGACGCCGGCAAACGCATCTTCAGGGGCTGCATCTTCTGGACCGGAAGTTTCTTCTTCACAAGCTGCTTCTTCGCAGGAAGATGCAAACAGCGCTGAAGAACCGCAGAGCGCGTCTTCTTCCATTGCGGCAGATGCGCCGAAACCTGACCAACCACCGCAGACGATTCCCGGTGCGATTGACCTGCCAGAGCAGGTTGCAACTTCGAGTGCCGGGTATGCGTTAAAGCTGCTGACCCCGGCGCAGTATGACTGCAGTATCGAACCGCAACGCGGTGGCTTTCGGGGATTTTTAAACATGGATTATTTCCTGCTGGGGGAGGGCGGAAAATATGCGGTGGCGAATGCCAACGGCAAGATCGTGACCGATTTTGTGTATGACCATAACGATGCCTGGTTTGCCCAGGAGGGGGTCATTTCGCTTTCGAAAGACGGCAGATATGGCATCCTGGATGCAAAGGACGGTTCGGAAATCCTTCCGTTTGCGTACGACTCGGCATCCCCTTTGCTCCGCAGCCAGCTGCTGACGGCGCGGGATGGGGACGATGTACAGGTTTTTGACCGCGCGGGCAATGTCATCTTTGAACTGGAGCGTGGGGATGAAATTTATGCTTTGGGGGATTATCTGGTCATCCATCAGGATGGGATGCTCAAATTTTATAACAAAGAAACCTATGAGCCGGTGGATAATTTTTCCTGTGAAGAATTTAAAGTGGTAAAATCTGAAACAGAATTCCTGATCGCTTACATGACAACCGGCGCCTGGGGTCTGTGTGCCGAAGACGGAACCATCCTGCGCGAACCGAGCTTTGATGATATCGGGTATTTTGTGGGCGACTATGCGCCGTTTACCCAAAACGGGAAAAAGGGTGTGCTCAATTATAAAGGCGAAGTCGTGCTGAAGGCGGAATGGGACGACCTGGTCGTTTATGTGCGCAGCGTCAGCGTTTGCCGCGGCGATAAATGGGGCGCAATCATAGATATAGAAAGCCAAAAGCTGGCAATTGAACCGATGTATGATTATATCTGCGGGTTCAGCGCGGATGGAAAGGCCAGCTATGAGCGCAAAAACCAATATGGGATTATTGATAAGGAAGGCAATGAACTGATCCCGGCAAAATATGATTACCGGGTCTATTCGGAGGATGCGAACCTGGAAGACGGTTACTATCTGGTGGAAGGGGACGGACCTGGACTGGCAGGCGTAATCGGCGGGGGGAAAGTGGTCCTCTCTAACGATCATGTTTTTTGTGCCAAAGGAATCAATCCGGTTTATGCAGAAGATGAGCCATATAATCTGGTTGCCACCCCGCGGGAGCAGTGGGGTTATGTGGACCGGACGGGCAAATTTGTGATCGATGCCAAATTTGAGCAGGCGGACGGGTTCATTAAAGGATATAATGTTGCCTTTGTCAAAAAAGATGGCAAGATCTGCCTGATCGACCGCAAGGGCGAGACAGTGTTGGAAACGGTGTTTAACGATCTGGTCGCTTATCATGCGGAAAGTATGGTGGGCGTGTTCCGGTATACCAATGCGGACGGGGTCAGCAAATGCTGCCTGGCGCAGATCACCGGGCTGGCAGCTTCGGTTTACAGGGCAGTTTTTAAAACGGCGGGTGATTGAAGGGCGGTTGTCCCCCAATAACCACCTGCGTGGGGTATCATGGGGGGTCGCCGCTTTTGCGGCGACCACCTGCGCATAAAATATGCCGGTAAATTTATATACCTTTACAAAAAGCCGTTGCATCTTTTACAAAAGGATGGTTTCATAACTGCAGAGCAGTTATGAAAGCGAAATTTATGGCCAGGGCGCTGCGCGTTGCATGCCCTGCCCTTATGGCCAATGATACCATTTGCTGCGCGCATGGCATCATAAAGGCATAAATGCAAGAGGAATGGCATATCAAACAATAAAAGTATTGCCCGGGAGGTAATCCATGGAAAAGCAACTGGACCAGGCGCAAACAGAACGCAGATATTTGCAGATGCTGTCGCGGCAGTATCCGACCGTACAGGCTGCCAGCAGCGAGATCATCAATTTGCAGGCGATCCTGAACCTGCCCAAAGGGACCGAGCACTTTATGTCCGACCTGCATGGGGAATATGAGGCATTTTTGCATATCCTGAACAATGCTTCGGGCGCGGTAAGGGAAAAGGTGGACATACTGTTTGAAAACAGTATGCCCAAAGAGGAACGCGCCCAGTTGGCCACACTGATCTATTACCCGAAGGAAAAGCTGGAAGAAATTTCCCGGTCGGTCAAGGACATGAACGAGTGGTATAAAATCACCCTCAACCGGCTGATCGAGATCTGCAGGCTGGTGGCTTCCAAATATACCCGTTCCAAGGTGCGCAAGGCGCTGCCGAAGGAATATGCTTATATCATTGATGAGCTGCTCAACACCAACTATGAAATATTCAATAAAAAAGAATATTATGAGAACATCATTTCCACCATCATCAATATCGACTGTGCGGAAGATTTTGTGGTGGCCATCTGTACGGTAATCAAGCGGCTGGTGGTCGACCATCTGCACATCGTCGGGGATATCTTCGATCGGGGCGCCCGCCCGGACCTGATCCTGGACCTGTTGATGAGCCATCATTCGGTGGATTTGCAATGGGGAAACCATGATGTGCTTTGGATGGGGGCGGCGACCGGCAGCCGTACCTGTATCGCTTATGTGCTCAACAATTCGATCACTTACAACAACCTGGAAGTGATCGAAGTCGGATATGGCATCAGCCTGCGCCCACTGGCGCTTTTTGCCAATGATGTTTATGGGGGATCGGATATCGCCTGCTTTGCGACCAAAGCCTCCCGCCAGGGGGACAGCTACAACGCGAAAGATTTTGCGTTGGCGGCGCGGATGCACAAAGCCATCGCAGTGATCCTGTTCAAATTGGAAGGGCAGACCATCCTGCGGCATCCGGAATTCGGCATGCAGGACCGTCTGGTGCTCAACCATATCGATTATCAGAAAAAAACAGTGCGTCTGGACGGGCAGGAATATCCGCTGCGGGATTGCGATTTCCCGACCATCGACCCCAAAGACCCGTATGAGCTTTCCACCGAGGAAGCCGAGCTGATGCTCCAGCTCAAATCGGCTTTTTTGCACAGCGAAAAGCTGCAGCGGCATGCACGGTTTTTATATTCCAAGGGCGGGCTTTATAAATGTTATAACGGCAACCTGTTATATCATGGGTGTATCCCGATGAATGAGGATGGTTCGTTCATGTCGTTCGATATCGGCGGCAAGGCGTTGCAAGGGAAGGCTTTCCTGGATTATGCCGAAGGGATGGCGCGGCAGGGGTATTATGCGAAGGAAGGTTCCCCGGAAAAACAATATGGAAAGGATTTCCTTTGGTTTTTGTGGTGCGGGCGCAATTCCCCGCTGTTCGGCAGGGATCATATCGCGACCTTTGAACGCAAACTGGTCGAAGACCAAAAGACCTGGGCTGAACCAAAAAACCCATACTACGCTTATTATAACGACAGCATGACCTGTATCCGCATTTTGCAGGAATTTGGTCTGGGAGGGCCGCATTGCCATATCGTGAACGGGCATGTGCCGGTCAAATCCAAGGACGGGGAAAGCCCGGTCAAAGCCGGCGGGCGATTGATCGTAATCGACGGCGGGTTCTGCCGGGCCTATCAGCCGACCACCGGGATCGCCGGCTATACGCTGATCTATAATTCCTGGGGGATCCGGATTTCTGCACATGAGCCGTTCAGCAGCACAAAGGATGCGATCCGCGAAAATAAGGATATTTTTTCCACGTCGGTGGTATTTGATCGGATGGAATCCCGCATCAAGATCGCGGAAACAGATAACGGCCAGGTGCTTTCCGAGCGGATCGAAGATTTGAAGGAACTGTTGAAAGCTTACCGGAACGGCTGGATCAAGGAGGACCACAGCTGAACGGGCATATAGGGCTGGCAGGCAGCGTTTTTCCGGCAAAAACCGCCGGGGAAACGCTGTTTTTGCGCCGGTGCAGAAAGACAAAAAATTTATGGAAAATTGCACGGGAGCGCCGCGCAGTTTCTTGACAAAAAATTACAAAACAGATATCATGTAAACCGTAGTTAACAAATGTATACGCAGCGGGAAGCGGCGTACATATGGGAGGGGAAACAGGATGACGCTGGACCGGCTCCCGGTCGGAAAGAGCGGGATCATTACAAAAGTTGGCGGCAGCGGCGCGCTGCGCCGGCGGCTGTTGGATATGGGGCTGACGCCGAAGACAAAAGTGATGGTGCGCAAGGTGGCGCCGATGGGCGACCCGATCGAACTGCACCTGCGCGGGTATGAATTGACCCTGCGGCTGGAGGATGCACAGGAGATCGAACTCGAGGAGGTAGCGGGATGATTCTGGCGCTGGCAGGAAACCAAAATTGCGGGAAAACCACCCTGTTCAACCAATTGACCGGCTCCAATCAGCATGTGGGGAATTTCCCGGGTGTCACGGTCGAACGAAAGGACGGCGCGATCCGCGGGCATGCGGATGTAACGGTGGTGGACTTGCCGGGGATATACTCCCTTTCCCCTTATACCAATGAGGAAATCGTCACGCGGGACTTCCTGTTGACCGACCGCCCGGACGGGATCATCAACATTGTGGACGCTACCAATATCGAGCGGAATTTGTACCTGAGCATGCAGCTGATCGAATTGGGGCTGCCGATGGTGATCGCGCTGAATATGATGGACGAGGTGCGCAGCAACGGCGGTACCATTAAAATACAAAAATTACAGGAAGAACTCGGGGTCGCGGTGGTGCCGATCTCAGCAGCGAAAAATGAAGGGATCGCCGAACTGATCGATGTGGCGATCAACACGGCACGGTCGCGCACCCTGCCGCAGCGGATGGATTTCTGCGCCGGGCCGGTACATCGGGCGATCCATGCGGTGGCCCATCTGGTGGAAGACCATGCCCAGCGCATCCGGGTACCCGCCCGTTTTGCGGCGACCAAACTGGTCGAAGGGGATTCCCCGATGCTGGAACAGTTACAGCTGTCGGAAAATGAAAAGGATATGGTCGAGCACAGCGTCACCGAGATGGAAAAGGAACTCGGTACCGACCGGGAAGCCGCTTTGGCGGATATGCGGTATACCTTTATTGAGGGGCTGTGCGCAAAGACGGTCGTAAAACCCCGGGAAAGCAAAGAACATCTGCGCAGTGTGCGGATGGATGAGATATTGACCCATAAATATTTTGCCATCCCGATCTTTTTGCTGGTGATGGCGCTGATCTTCTGGCTGACCTTTGGGCTGATCGGGAAAATCCTGAGCGACTGGTTCTCGGCCGGGATCGATGCAGTGACAGCCGGGGTTTCGGCTGCGCTGCAGGCATATGGCATCAACCCGGTGGTCCATTCGCTGGTGATCGACGGGGCCTTTGCCGGGGTGGGGTCGGTGCTCTCCTTCCTGCCGACCATTGTGGTGATGTTTTTCTTGCTCTCCATTTTGGAGGACAGCGGATATATGGCGCGGGTCGCATTTGTGATGGATAAGCTGCTGCGCAAGATCGGCCTTTCGGGGCGGTCGTTTGTGCCGATGCTGATCGGGTTCGGATGCTCGGTGCCGGCGATCATGGCCACCCGTACCCTCTCGTCCGAACGGGACCGCAAAATGACCATCCTGCTGACGCCGTTTATGTCATGCAGCGCCAAACTGCCGATCTATGCGATGTTTACCACAGCGTTTTTCCCGGATCATCCGGCGCTGGTGATGATTGTGCTGTATGTGGGAGGCATGGTGATCGGGGTGCTCAGCGGGCTGCTGCTGAAAAATACCGCGTTCCATGGGAAACCAGTGCCATTCGTCATGGAACTGCCCAACTACCGGCTGCCCAGCGCAAAAAGTGTGGGGCTGCTGCTTTGGGACAAGGCAAAGGACTTTTTGACCCGTGCGTTTACGGTGATTTTTGTGGCAACCATTGTGATTTGGTTTTTACAGTCGTTTGATAACCGGCTGAATGTAGTGACCGATAGAGGCGAAAGCATGTTGGCGGATATCGGCCGGCTGGTTGCGCCGCTTTTTGCCCCGCTTGGATTCGATGACTGGCGTGCCTGCACGGCGCTTATCACCGGTTTTTCCGCGAAAGAAGCGGTGGTCAGTTCGCTGGCGGTGCTGACCGGCGGGAATACCGCCACGCTGCCGGCCGTTTTGCAGCAGATATTCAGCCCGCTCTCGGCCAGTGCATTTTTGAGCTTCACACTGCTGTATTCCCCCTGCGTGGCGGCGATCGCAGCGGTTAAGCGGGAACTGAGCGGCAAGCATGCCGTGCTGATGGCGGTTTACCAGTGTGTGATCGCATGGGTGGTCGCGTTTATTGTCTACCACCTGGGCGGCTTATTCTTCTGAACCGGGAGGACGGGAAAATGGGCGGTATGGATTGGCTGATCGTGCTTGCGATCGGTTTTTTGGCTGGGCTGGCCATACGGCGCATGATGCGCAACAAAGGCAGGTGCAGCGGGGGTTGTATCGGCTGCCCGCACGGCAGCGCATGCAGCCGGAAAAACAGCAAGCATCAGAAAAAAGGCGCCCGGAAATAAAGGCCGGCGAATCGTCAAGGCAGCAGACGCCCGCGTCTGCTGCCTGTTTTGTTATTGGGATGGGCACCGCAATCCCCCCGCCGCGGCTCTGCCGCGCCACCCCCCTTTACACAAGGGGGGCTTTCGTCCCACCCTCCCCATGGCCCCCCTTAGCAAGGGGGGCTGTCGGCAAAGCCGACTGGGGGATGCACCGACAAAGAGCGCCCGCCGGTTGGCTGGGATAAATGCGCCGCAATCCCCCCGTCACGGCTGCGCCGCGCCACCCCCCCTTTACACAAGGAGGGCTTTCGCCCCGCCCTCCCCATAGCCCCCCTTAGCAAGGGGGGCTTTCGTCCCGCCCACCCCATGGCTCCCCTTAGCAAGGGGGAAAATTGGGCAAAAAAGTGCCGCAGGACAGGACGCCCCGCGGCACATTGGCAGAAGATAAACAAATTTTATTTTTTCTCGACCTTTTCCACCTGGTCGGCGGCGGCTTCCATCCAATCGCCTTCGAACAGTTCCACCAGCCCGCTGTCCACCACTTTGGTCAGCGCCGGGTCGATCGGCAGCTTGGCAAGCACCGGGATGCCATATTCTGCCGCAATCTCGTCGATATGGCTTTCACCGAATACCGGGATTTTCTTCCCGCAATCGGGACACTGGACATAACTCATGTTTTCCACAACGCCGATGATCGGGATATTCATCAGCTGCGCCATCTTGACCGCTTTTTCAACAATCATCGAAACCAGTTCCTGCGGGGAAGCGACAACGATGATGCCGTCCAGCGGGATCGACTGGAAAACGGTCAGCGGCACGTCGCCCGTCCCGGGAGGCATGTCCACAAAGAGGTAATCGACATCTTCCCAGATAACATCCGTCCAGAACTGTTTGACCACCCCGGCGATCACCGGCCCGCGCCAGACGACCGGGTCGCGCTCGTTATCCAAAAGCAGGTTGACCGAAATGATGTCGATGCCGGTCTTGCTTTTGATCGGCAGGATACCAAATTCGCAGCCCATCGCCTTTTCATGGATACCGAATGCCTGCGGGATCGAAGGCCCGGTCACATCGGCGTCCAGGATACCGGCATGGTGGCCGCGGCGCTGCATCAGGACGGCCAGCATGGAGGTGACCAGCGATTTGCCGACGCCGCCTTTGCCGCTGACAACCCCGATCACCTTGCCGATCCGGCTTTGCGCATTGGGCTGTTCCAAAAAGTCCGCAGGATTTTGCTGGCGTTCCGCACAGCTTTCCCCACAGGACGCACAATCATGGTTACATTCGCTCATCCATTGCATCTCCTTTTGAAAAGCAGGTTTTTATACGGATTAAGTATAGGACGTTTGCCCCGCTTTGTCAACAGAGAAACAAAGGCAAAAAAACAGCCGGCTGCGAACGGCCGGCTGAAGTGGTTTCTATGAAAACCGCTCATGATTTTTGGGCTTGTTTGGGCTGGTAGCCAAAAAGCTTCAAAAATGTCCGGGAGATCAGGCCGATGGTAGCGGCAGTGATCAGCGTACCCTCGCGCACCCCCTGGATATTCCCCAAAAAGCAGAGCGAAAGCAGTGCTGCGATAATGACGGTACAGATATCCAGGCTGGTTTTCACCATTCCGAAATCCTTCTGGTATACCCGATGCACCACCGCGCAGAAAGCTTCCGCCGGCAGGACGACCACATCGGCCTGCACCTCCATCGCAACCCCGGCGCCAAAAACGATACATCCCACCGCAAGGATGGCCAACCGGTGCCAGTAGGCGGTGGGGACCAGCCAGGTCAGCATCCACATGAAAAGGTCGATGGAGGAGCTGAACAGCATGGCTGCCGGCAGCTGCCAGAGCATCCGTTTTTCAAACCGTTTGCCGAGGATGAACACCTCCGACAGGAAAAGGCCGCAGTTGACCAGGAAAACAAAACTCCCCATCGAAAGCGGCAGGATTTTGGAAAGCACAAACGAAAGGCTGGTGACCGCAGTGGTGCCCAGCCCGGAAGTCGTCACCAGGCTGACCCCCAGCCCGACACAGAAAACCCCTGCTAAAAACAGAGGGATACGTTTGGATAAACTTTGCAATCGATCACCAGCATTTTTTATAAACTCGTATGGGAAACAGCAGTTTTGCCTTCCCGGCAGGATGCTTGCCGGCCAAGCAGAGGGGCAAGATGCGCCTTGAAAAAGCAGGAAAAGCTCCCGACAGTCATCGCGGCCACCAGTGTCCCGGCGCCGATGCCGGCCGGTTTGCCCATCCCGACCAACGCAATGACAAATGCGATACAGACCAATGAGAGGTCAAACAGGGTCTTGACCGTCCCGAAATCTTTGCAGAACCGTTTGGAGATCACTTTCACCAGCCCTTCGCCCGGCAGGATCAGCACGTCGGCCAACACTTCCAGCGCTACGCCGAACCCCAACACCACGCAACCGGGCAGCAGGGCCAGCATCCGGGAAGAATAGGAAGAAACCGGGAAATACCGCAGCAGGAAGGTAAAAAGATCGATAAACGCCGAAAAAAGGAAGGTAGCGGGCAATTGGAGCAGCTGCCCCTTTTCAAACGGCTCATTTGAGATTGCGATCTGCGCCAAAAACATGGTAGAATTGAT
>CALXGW010000014.1 GCA_944387965.1 uncultured Anaerotruncus sp.
CGGCCAGAAGGTGAACAGCATCACCAGGGAACAGCGCAGGGCGTTTTGCAGTTTGCTCAAATCGCTGCCGCTGACGCCGGTGAAGGTCGGGCCGATGGAGGAAGCGATCATCACTTCCGGCGGGATCTGTGTCAAAGAGGTGGATCCCGGGACGATGGAGTCCAAACTGGTGAAAGGGTTGTATTTTGCGGGGGAAGTGCTGGATGTGGACGCATTCACAGGCGGCTTTAACCTTCAGATTGCCTGGGCGACGGCTTTTTTGGCGGCAAAGGCAATGGCAAAGGAAAGAAAGGAGGATGGGATATGATCGCGATTGCAATAGACGGCCCGGCAGGCGCGGGGAAAAGTACGATTGCACGGGCGATTGCAAAGGAACTGGGATATATCTATGTGGATACCGGCGCGCTTTATCGGGCAGTGGCGCTTTATGTCACAGCGCATGGGGCTGACCCGAAAAAAGAAGAGCAAGTGGAGCCGCTTTTGAAGGGGGTCAATGTGGAGATTCGTTTTATCAAAGAGGAGCAGCGGGTTTTCCTCAATGGATATGACGTGTCGGCAGAGATCCGCCAGCCGGAGATTTCGATGGCGGCCAGCGATGTCAGCGCGATCCCGGCTGTCCGGACATTCCTGTTTGCTTTGCAGCAGAATATGGCGGTGGAACATGACGTCGTGATGGACGGCCGGGATATCGGTACAGTGGTGCTCCCAAAGGCGCAGGTAAAAATCTTCCTGACTGCCTCCCCGGAGGAACGTGCCCGCCGGCGGTTTGAAGAACTCCGGGAAAAAGGGCATCATGTGGAATATGAAACGCTGCTGGAAGAGGTAAAGCAGCGGGATTATAATGATGCGCACCGCGCCATTGCCCCGCTCCGGCAGGCATCAGACGCCGTTTTGGCAGATACAACAGGGAATACGCTGGAGCAGTCGATCCAGCAGCTTCTCGGCATTGTGAAGGAGCGGCTGAAAGATGTTTTATAGTTTTGCAAGAGCATGCTGTATGGTACTGATCCGGATTTTGTTTTCGGTGGAGGTCACAGGGCGGGAAAATGTGCCCAAAGGACAGGGCTTTATGCTGGTCGCAAACCATCGCAGCAATTTTGACCCGCTTTTTGTGGCAGCCGGCGTCAAACAGCAGATCTGCTTTATGGCCAAAGCAGAATTATTCCATAACCCGTTGTTGGGATGGTTAATCAAATGCTTGGGCGCATTCCCGGTCGAACGCGGCAAAGGGGATTCGGGTGCGATCGAATGGGCGGAAGGGATCGTGCAGGCAGGAAAAGTGTTGGGCATGTTCCCGGAAGGGACCCGTTCCCCGGATGGAAAATTGCTGCGTGCCAAATCGGGGGCAGCTATGATCGCGATGCAGACCCATACAGACGTATTGCCATGCGCTGTTTGTTATGAAGGGAAATTGCGGTTCCGGATGAAGCTTTCGATCCGTTACGGAAAGCTGCTGCATTTTGAAGAACTGGGCTTTACGCCGGGTGCAAATTCCCCGCGTGAAATCAAGGAGGCCAGCCGCCGGATGATGGAACAGATCGCCGGGCTGATGGGGAAGGAAGCAATATGAGCCGGATCACGATTGCAAAAACAGCAGGGTTTTGTTTCGGCGTACAGCGGGCGGTGGACATGGTGTTCGCGTTGGCAGAGCAGGACGAACCGGTTTGTACTTTGGGAGAGCTGATCCATAACCCGCAGATGGTGGCAGAATTGCAGCAGCGGGATATCCCTGCCATCACAAGCCCGTGGGAAGCAGGCGGCCGGACGGTGGTGATCCGTTCGCATGGGATCGCCAAAGCGGTGTATGACGAACTGCAGCGCGCGGGATGCCGGGTGGTAGACGCGACCTGCCCGTTTGTGGAGAAGATCCATAAGATCGTGCAGGAGCGCTCAAAAACCGATATGATCCTGATCGCTGGGGATATTGCGCATCCGGAAGTGCAGGGGATTGCGGGTTTCTGTGAAGGCCCGTACCTGGCCTTCAAATCGGCGGCGGAACTGGATGAACGGCGGCAGGAACTGGAGAAAATTGGGCAAAAAGACTGCACTGTGGTAGCACAAACCACGTTTTCTACCGAAGAATGGCAAAAATCTATAGAAAAACTCAAAAAGGTGTGTACAAACCTCAAAATTTTTGATACAATATGTATTGCTACGGAAAAACGCCAGAAAGAGGCGCATGCACTTGCCGTTCAAAGCGATGCGATGGTTGTCATAGGGGGGCGGCACAGTTCCAATACCCAAAAGCTGGCCCAAATCTGCCAGCCTTACTGCAAAACTTTTTTTGTGGAATGTGCAGAGGACTTGCATGGATGCAGCTTGAAGGGGTATACTAATATTGGCGTTACGGCTGGCGCATCAACGCCCGCTTGTATAATTAAGGAGGTACATAAAACAATGAGTGAGATTCTAAAAGATCAGGAAGAACTTTCTTTTGAGGAGATGCTGGATCAATCCTTCAAAACAATATATAACAGGGAGAAAGTTACCGCTGTTGTAACCGGGCTGGCGCCGAATGAGATTTCGGTAGATATCGGTACCAAGCATGCGGGTTATGTGCCCCTGAGCGAACTGACCGACGATCCGAACGCGAAAGTGGAGGATCTGGTAAAAGTTGGCGACGAGCTGGAATTGATGGTCGTAAGGGTCAATGACGTGGAAGGTACTGTCATGCTCTCCAAAAAACGCCTGGATGCCATTGCCGGCTTTGAAAAGGTAATGGGTGCTGTGGATACCGGCGAAGTGCTGGAAGGCACCGTTGTCGAGGTCATCAAAGGCGGCGTGCTTGCGCTGACCAACGGCGTGAAGGTGTTTATCCCGGCCTCCCAGGCGACCCTCTCCCGCAGCGACAGCCTGGAGGACCTGCTCAAAAAGAAAGTGGAATTCAAAATCCTGGAAGTCAACCGTCAGCGCAAACGTGCGGTCGGTTCGATCCGCGCAGTCCTGCGTGAGCAGCGCAAAGCCCTGGAAGAGCAGTTCTGGGCGTCTGTGGAGGCTGGCCAGGAGTATACCGGCGTGGTCAAATCCCTGACCAGCTATGGCGCGTTCGTCAACCTGGGCGGCGTGGACGGCATGATCCATATTTCCGAACTCAGCTGGAACCGTATCAAACATCCGTCTGAGGTCGTGAACGTTGGGGATACGGTCAAGGTTTATATCAAGGATATCGATAAAGAAAACAAAAAGATTTCCCTGGGTTACAAAAAAGCAGAGGACAACCCGTGGGAGATCATGAAGAAGGATTATGCGGTCGGCACCGTCTGCACGGTCAAAGTGGTTTCGATGACCCCGTTCGGCGCATTTGCGCAGATCATCCCGGGGGTTGACGGCCTGATCCATATTAGCCAGATTTCCAACGAGCGGATCAATAAGCCGTCGGATGTCCTGTCGGTTGGGCAGGAGGTCCAGGTGAAGATCACCGAGCTGGATCTGGAGAAAAAACGTGTCAGCCTTTCGATCCGTGCCCTTCTGGAAGAGGCAAAGGCTGCAGAAGAAGCGGCTCCGGCAGAGGAAGCGTCTTCGGATGTGGTTTACGAGGCGGGCCCGTCTGAGGAATAAGAAGATATTTTGGAGAAGGCAGGGTGAAAGCCCTGCCTTTTTTATACGACAAAATGGAGCATGCCCGGCTCATCCGGACGCACTATAAAAGAAGATGCGAAAAAGAAGGGAAGAGAGAAATATGTGGGCGGCATTTGCGGTACTTTCCGCTGTTTTTGCAGCGTTGACTTCGATCCTTGCCAAAATCGGGATTGCCGGTGTAAATTCCAACCTTGCCGCTGCGGTCAGGACGATTGTGGTGGTAGTTATGGCTTGGGGGATTGTATTTTTGACCGGCGCACAGGAAGGCATTGCTGAAATTGGCAGGAAAAGCTGGATATTCCTGATCCTTTCCGGCCTGGCGACAGGCGCTTCCTGGCTGTTCTATTATAAGGCGTTGCAGTTGGGGGAAGCGTCAAAAGTCGTGGCGGTGGACAAGTTGAGCATAGTGATCACATTGGTACTGGCCTTTGTATTCTTACAGGAAAAAATAACTGTAAAATCGCTGCTCGGCGTGTCGTTGATCACTGCAGGCACACTTTTGACCGCTTTATAAGGATGTATGATAAATATGCAACGGCGATATCCAAACCAGGAAACGAGCGGGGATATTGTTTTTTGTGCGAAAAAGTGATAAAATATTATTCGTTGAATTTTTGAAGATTAACCGGGAAACTGTATAAGCGAAGCGATCTGGGGCAGGCCGATGCAAAAATATACAATATGGCTGCAAGAATGGCCGCTGTGGGTGTGGGTCCCGGAACAACGGAGGAATCGACGGGTGCCGATCAAATTATGGGATATCAAACAGCCGGATGAGCCGTTGGCAGCATCCCTGGCTGCCGAATTAAAGATCCCCCGGCTGGTGGCGCGCGTCTTGGCAGCGCGCGGCTGGGATACAGCTGAAAAGGCGTCGGGCTTTTTATCCTGCGACCATTGCCTGACCGACCCCTTGCGGCTCAAAGATATGGACCTTGCAGCAGCATCGATCCGCAAGGCGTTGGAAAATGGGAAAAAGATCGTGATCTATGGCGATTATGACTGCGATGGGATCATGTCCACCGTGCTGCTGTACAGCTACCTGGAATCGGTGGGTGGGGATGTGTGTTACTATATCCCCCAGCGCGACCGGGAAGGGTATGGACTGAATAAGGACGCGATCCGATTGATCCACGACAGCGGCGCGGAACTTTTGATTACAGTGGATAACGGCATTACTGCCATTGAAGAGGTGGATTACGCCAATTCGCTCGGGCTGGAGGTGGTGATCACCGACCACCACAAACCCCGGGAGATCCTGCCTACTGCGGCTGCGGTCGTAGACCCGCACCGCCTGGATGATGAAAGCGGCTGTGAATACCTGGCAGGGGTAGGGGTCGCATTCAAGTTGGTTTGCGCGTTGGAAGGGGAAGACGGGGATTTCCTGCTCGACCAATATGGCGACTTGGTTGCAGTGGCGACCATCGCGGATATCGTGCCGCTCCGGGGCGAAAACCGGCTGATCGTCAAACGGGGGCTGGAACTGCTGCGCGAGCCGCAAAACGAAGGGATCGCGGCGCTGTTGGAAGCATGTGGGCTGGCTGGGAAACCGGTCGCCTGTGAAAATATCGCCTATGGGCTTGTGCCGCGGATCAATTCTGCCGGCCGGTTCGATCAGGTGGACAGTGCGGTCGAATTGTTTGTCGGCGGCGGGGATCCGCAGGAGCTGGCTGAAGCGATCAATACGCTCAACAGCAGGCGGCGCGAGCTGGAGGATACAGTCGTCCACGAGATCCTGGATGAATTGGGGAAACGTGAACATCTCCAGCAGGACCGCATTATCATTATCGATGGGGAAAACTGGTATCATGGGGTTGTGGGGATCGTGGCATCCCGTATGACCGAACGGTTTGGCAAGCCGTGCATTGTCCTTTCCCATGAAGGGGAATTCTGCCGCGGGTCGGCCCGGAGCATCGAGGGCTTTTCGATCATTGACGCCATCAACGCCTGTTCCAAATGGCTGGTGCGGTATGGCGGGCACAACCAGGCGGCAGGGCTTACACTGGAAACCCGGAATTTACAGGCTTTTTCAGAAGCGATCAATGCATGGGCCTATGCGCATCATCCGGAAATGCCTGTCCAGACGCTGCACATTGACTGTATCCTTTCCCCAAAGGAATTGGAAGTGGGCCGGATCCGGCCGGTTTCCATGCTGGAGCCATTTGGGTCCGGGAATGAAGCGCCGGTCTTTATGATCTCAGGGTGCGTCATCCAGGGGATTTATTCGATCGGGGATGGAAAACATCTGCGGCTGCGGTTATATGGGAATGATACCGTCTTTTTTGCGGTATATTTTGGCATGACGCAGGAAAATTTCCCTTACATGGTTGGAGAAGTGGTGGATATTGCTTTTTCCGCCGACGTAGGGGAATGGAACGGCGAACCGAGGCTTTCGGTCAAGCTGCGGGATATCCATCTGACCGGTGTGGATTATCGGGAACTGCACCATTCCGATCAGGTGTATCAGCGGCTGCTGCGGCATGAATCCGAAGGGATCGATGCCAAATATGCGCTGCCCGACCGGAATGATATTGCAGCAGTTTATCGTTACCTGCGTGCCCGAGGGGATTGTGCGGAGCCGGATGAAGTGCTCTATGCACATCTGCACGGCAGGCCGGATAGTTTTTGCAAGTTGAAGGTTGCATTGGATGTTTTGGAGGAAATGCACCTGATTACCCATATGCAGATCAACGGCCGGAAGGTGCGCCGGGTGGTAAAAAACCCGGCACGGGTCAATATTGCGGATTCCAGAATATTAAAAGCACTTTCCAAATGCGCAGCCGGTTGAGCAGGAAACTGTCCTGCCCAGGGCTGTGGGAGCATTTTGCCGTACGGGACGGACGGCGTACAGTACGGGGAGATAGAGCATGAAATATTATCAAATCGAAGATTTACTGGATGTCATAAAGAAAAGCGGCAAGAGCTATGAACAGGAAAAGATCATGGCTGCTTACCAGCTGGCCAATGACGCCCATCAGGGACAATGCCGGGTTTCGGGGGAACCATATATTTCCCATCCGGTCGCGGTAGCGATGATCCTGGTAAATTTGGGCATGGACAGCGAATGCATCCAGGCTGCGCTGCTGCATGATGTGGTGGAGGACACCGATATCCCTTTGGAAGCCATTGAAAAGAAATTTGGCAAGGATGTGGCCCTGCTGGTGAACGGCGTCACCAAGCTGGGCAAGATCAGTTATACCTCCCGGGAGGAACAGCAGGCGGAAAATGTGCGCAAGATGCTGATCGCAATGGCGCAGGATGTGCGCGTCATCATCATCAAGCTTGCCGACCGGCTGCATAATATGCGCACGATTTCGGTGATGCCGGAACAGAAGCGGCGGGATAAGGCGCTGGAAACGATGGAAGTCTATGCGCCGCTGGCCCACCGGCTCGGTATCCGGGCGGTCAAGGAGGAACTGGAGGATATTTCGCTGCGGTATCTTGACCCGGTGGCTTATCAGGAGATCGAGCGGATGCTGGAACTCAAGCGCGGGGACCGCCAGGCGTTTTTGGAAAAGATCAAAAGCAAGATCCGCGACCGGCTGGCCAGCGAATATAAGGAGATCTATATCGACGGGCGGGTCAAAAGTGTCTATGGGATCTACCGCAAGATGTATATCCAGGGCAAATCCTTTGAAGAGATCTTTGATATCTATGCGGTGCGCATCATTGTGGATTCGGTGTTTGAGTGCTATAACATTCTGGGGATTATCCATGACCTGTTCCGCCCGATCCCAAACCGGTTCAAGGATTATATCTCAACGCCGAAACCCAATATGTATCAGAGCCTGCATACAACTGTGATCGATAAGGAAGCGATCCCGTTCGAGGTGCAGATCCGCACCTGGGATATGCATCATACCGCAGAATATGGTATCGCAGCGCATTGGAAATATAAAGCCGGCATCTCGGGCAAGGATAAGCTGGAAGAACGCCTGGCATGGATCCGCCAGCTGATCGAAAACCAGAAGGAAGCCGACGATGTGGAGGATATCGTCCGGTCGATCAAAAGCGACATTGCGCCGGAAGAGGTGTATGTTTTTACGCCGAAGGGGGATGTCATCAGCCTGCCGACCGGTGCGACGGTGATCGATTTCGCCTATGCCATCCACACAGCCGTCGGCAACCGGATGGTCGGGGCAAAAATAGACGGGCGGATGGTCGCGCTGGATACGCCGGTGCATACCGGGCAGATCATCGAGGTCATCACGACCAATTCCAAGGATCATGCGCCCAGCCGCGACTGGCTCAAGATCGTCAAAACCACCCAGGCGCGCAACAAGATCCGCAACTGGTATAAAAAGGAGCGGCGGGAAGAGAATATCGAGCAGGGCCGCAGCGAATTGGATAAGGAATTCCGGCGGAATATGATTACTTTGCCGGAAAACAAAATGAACGAGTTTTTGCTTTCGGTCGCCAAACGGCAGCATTTTGATACGGTCAATGATTTTTTGGCAGCGATCGGGTATGGCGGCGTGCTGCTTTCCAAGATTATGCCGCGTATCAAAGAGGAATTTGTCAAGCAGTACCGTACGGCGCCGCCTGCGGCAGATGAATTGCCGGAAATCAATGCAAGGCCGCCGAAAAAGGGAAAGGGCACCTCGAGCGGGGTCATCGTGGAAGGGCTGGACAGCTGCCTGGTGAAATTTGCCCGCTGCTGCAACCCGTTGCCCGGCGATGAGATCATTGGGTTTGTGACAAGGGGATTTGGCGTGTCCATCCATAAAAAGGACTGCCAGAACGTGGTCAACTCGATCAACGATCCAAACAACGCCGAGCGATGGATCCATGCCGAATGGGCGATGGAGTCGGCCAAGAAGGAACACTTCAAGAGCACCATCGAGATTTTGACCGACGACCGGATCGGCGTACTGGCTGATATTTCCATCGCCTTCAGTTCGATGCGGATCAATATTTCCTCACTGATGGCAAGGGAACTCAAACCCGGCAATAATATGGTCACAGTGACCTTTATGGTCAGCGATATCGACCAGCTGAATTTTATCATCAACAATCTTTCCAAAATACCGGGTGTTGTCAGCGTTGCAAGGTCTGCGCAGTAAAGGAAAGGAATAAGATCAGTATGAAAGCAGTTTTGCAGAGGGTGTCGCAGGCAAGGGTGGAATCCGGCGGCGCCGTTTTGGGCGAGATCGGGCAAGGGCTTCTGGTGCTTTTGGGGGTGCTGGAAGGCGACGGCGTAGATGAAGCGGATTTTTTAGCGGAAAAAGCCGCCGGGCTGCGCATTTTTGAGGATGAAAATGGGAAGCTGAACCGTTCGCTGCTCGATGTAGGCGGCGGGATGCTGGTGGTTTCCAATTTTACCCTGTGTGCGGACGCACGGCATGGCAGGCGGCCGTCTTTTACCGATTCGGCAAAACCGGATGTGGCAAACGCGCTTTATGAGCGTTTTTTGGCAGCCGCGAAGGATGCCGGCGTCACCAAGGTGCGACATGGAGCATTCGGCGCGGATATGGCTGTTTCACTGGTGAACGATGGACCGGTTACCATTTTGTTGGATACTCAGGAATTGATGAAAAAATAAACGGGGGGAATGAAGGATGAAGCTTTATTGCAGGCCGGTTGGGGCGATCGGTACCAACTGCTATATCGTTGCAGCGGACAACGGTGAGTGCGCGGTAGTGGATCCGGGGGCGCAGGCCGACCGGCTGATCTCTTTTTTGGACCGGCATGCGCTGACGCCAAAATACATCTTGCTGACCCATGGGCATTATGACCATATCGGCGGGGTAAAGGCGATCGCAAAAAAATTTGGTGCAAAGATCGTGATCGGCAGGGAAGATGCTGAACAGCTTTATGATATCCATAAGAGTTTGGCGCTTGCCCGGTCGATGAGCGAAGAAATTTATGTGATGCAGCCGGATATCCTGGTGAAGGAAGGGGATCAGCTGGAAGTCGGCGAACTGCTCTTTTTGGTGTACGATACGCCGGGGCATACCAAAGGGGATGTGACCTATCAGTGCGGGAACCTTTTGTTCACCGGGGACACCATGTTTGCCGGGGATGTCGGCAGATGCGACCTTTATGGCGGGGATTACCGGGCGATCCTGCGTTCGGTCAAGAAGCTGGCGGCCCTGCCGGGGGACTACCGGGTGCTGCCAGGGCATGGGCCGGAGAGTACGCTCGAACAGGAGCGCAGATATAACCAGTATGTAAGGATGAATCCAGATGACCCTGTTTATTGAAGGGCATTCATGCAGCTATGAGCTGCAGCGGATCGTACAGATGTTTTTTCCGGGAGAAAAGGTAGCGGTTGTGCCTTCCTGCACCGGTCCCAAACAAAAGCCATATGTGGAAGCCGTTCTGTCCGGGGGGAAAGCGGCTGTACTTTGGGTGCCGGAACATGGCGAACCGCTCACGGCCCCTGCGCGCGGCATCACGCAGGATGCGCCGAAATATGAGATAGAGCATCTTTTGGGAGTGATGCTCTATTCGCTGTTGTCCAAAGCGACCGGCCTGCGCCCGCAATGGGGAGTGCTCACCGGGATCCGCCCGGTGCGGCTGCTGCTTTCCAAAATGCAGCAGGGGTTATCCGGCGACGCATTGCATGCAGATTTTGTGGAACATTATCTTGTTTCCGAGAGCCGGTTTTCCCTTGCGCTGCAAACGGCCGAGGCGGAAAACCGAATCCTGCAGCGATCCACCCCGGACAGCTTTTCGCTTTATGTTTCCATCCCGTTCTGCCCGACCCGGTGCGCTTACTGCTCGTTTGTTTCGCAGACTGTCGAGCGGGCGGCCAAATATATCCCGGAATATGTGGAAAAACTTTGTGAGGAATTGCGCTATATTGCCGCGATCGCCAGCGACCTGGGGCTGAAGCTGCGCACCGTATATTTTGGGGGCGGTACCCCAACGACACTTGACGCGCAACAGCTGGCGCGGCTGATGGATGTGATCGGGCAAGCGTTCGACCTTTCGGATATTTGGGAATATACTGTGGAGGCCGGCCGGCCGGACACGATCACCGCAGACAAGCTGTATGCGATCAAAAACGGCGGTGCAAAACGGATCAGCATCAACCCGCAAACGCTGGATGACAGGGTTTTACAGGCCATTGGACGCAGGCATACGACCGCCCAGCTGATGCAGGCATATGCGCTGGCACGGCAGGTGGGGTTTGATTGCATCAATATGGATCTGATCGCAGGATTGCCCACCGATACGCAGGAAGGTTTCCAAAACAGCCTGGATCAAGTGGTAAAGATGGCGCCGGAAAATATCACCGTACATACGCTGACGGTCAAACGGGCCGCAGACATGACCTTTGAGCGGGCAAAAGAGCAGTTCGGATTGGTGACTGGGATGGTAGATTATGCCCGTGAAACAGTGATAGCGGGCGGTTGGCAGCCATATTACCTCTACCGGCAGGCCGGCAGCCTTTCTGCGCTGGAAAATGTGGGATATGCAAAACCCGGTAGCGAGGGGCTGTATAATGTATATATCATGGATGAAACCCATTCGATTTTTGCGGCCGGCGCCGGCGCTTCCACCAAACTCAAGCGCCAGGAAACCGGCTTGCTCAAACGGGTCTTCAATTATAAATACCCATACGAATATATCAGCCAATTCCCGGAAGTGCTCAGGCGCAAGGACTTGATCCGTGCTTTTTACCAGGGGGATTGAGCCGGCAGGCCGGCGGCTGCCAGAAAGCGGGCAGCTTTTTGGCGGGTGTTGATAACCCGTGGGATTTATGCTACAATGAATAAAACAGGTATGATGTCGCGTGCAGGAAGCTGCGCCGGGCCGGCCGCCCTTTTCCGCAAAGCTTCGGATGGGTATTTGAAGGGCTCTGCGGGGCATGGGCATCGGGCGGTATCCGCCGATGAAAAGGAGGTTCTTTTATGGGGAAATTGGACGATATCATTGCAAGGGCAAAGATACTGGCTAAGACTGCCGGGGAAAAGACCGAAGAGGTCGTAAGCCTCACAAAACTCAAATTGCAGGCGTCCCAGCTGCGCTCGGACATCGACAGCAATTATCTCAAGCTGGGCGAAGTGGTTTATGAATTGAACAAAGCAGGCACCGAGAACCAGGAACTCATCGATATGTGTATCGCTGAGATCAAATCCCAGATCGTGGAGCTGGAAAAGCTGGAAGACCAGATTGCAGAACTTAAAAATGTGGTAAAATGCCCCGAATGTATGGCGGCAAATCCGGTCGGCGCGCTCTACTGCCTGCGCTGCGGCAGCCCGCTCAAGACGCAGGAGAGCGAGCAGCCGTCCTGTGAAGCCCAGCCGCAGGAAGAAAATGAGGATACGCAGGCATAAACCGGGAAAACACCGGGGAATATGCCGGACAATATCTGAACATAGGAAAAGGCATGGCGTTTTGCCATGCCTTTTTGCGTTGGATTGACAGATGGCCCAATGACCGCAATGGGATATCAAAGCATTTATAGGTCAAAATGGAGCAGCAAAGAGAACCACAGTAGCCAGAATATAAAGGACGTACAGAACATGGGTAACCGTATTGCTCCAAGGGAAAGACATCTCCGGATGCCCGAAAGCAAACGCTATAAATCCGATGGCAGCCACCAGCATAATTGCCGCAATCATGCGGAACATTTTTTTACGCATATGCACACCTCTATTCTGTCCTACGCCCTCTGTAGCACAAAACGATAAGAGGGAAACCCGATTCTTCCCGCGCTTTTTGCATATCAGCAAATGAAGCCTATATTTTATCCCGATTTGGGGATTGCCTTTTCCTAAAAAGATATGTGGTTTGCAGGGATAGATGTGCAGCGTAAAATAAGTTTTGGCATGCGTTTTTATCGCATGCCAAAACGATATACAAGACCGGCATAGCAGCAACCGGGTCACACCGCGCAGGAAGCCTGGACATTTTTTAACCGCAGGGTCGCCATCAGCGGGAAATGATCGGAAGGATACAGCCCGTTGACCGGGTCGGTCATGATCTTGGAGTCCACGATCTCAAAATCATCCGAAACGAAGATATAATCGATCGGGCAGAATTTATGCAGGATCTTCCCGGTGAAATTATGCAGCGTATTGGAAAGTTTCAGCGGGTCAAAGCTGGTATAAACATCAGTCAGGTGCAGGTCGGGGAATTCCCCAACATGGTTTTTCAAAAAACGGATCGGCGCGCTGTTGGGCTTGCAGTTCAAGTCGCCCATCAGGACGGTCGGCATCGGATTTGTGCGGTTAAAATCCTGCATATATTTCAAGATCACCCGCACCCCAAGCAGCCGTGCCAGCCCGCAGACATGGTCCAGATGGGTATTGAAGACTCGGATGGTGCAGTCCAGGCGTTTGATATACACTTCCGCCACCGTACAAATGCGGGGGAACATGGCATAATATGCCCGGCTGAGCCGCTCCGGGCTTTTGGAGAGCCAAAAGGTTTTGATGAGGCGCACGGTGGCTTCATCATTTTTGATGATGATGTCGCTGTGCTCATCGTCTTTGGGCTTTAACCCACGGAAACGGCCGAACCCCAGGATGCTGTAATCGATATCCAAAAGCCGGCTGACGTCGCTGCGCATGGAAGGAAGCAATTCCTGCACGCCAATGATGGTCGCGCCGCTGTCGCGGATGACCTGGGCGGCAATCTCCCGGCGGGCGCCCCATTTATGGGAACGTTTGAGCGGGATACCGAAATCACGCTTTAAATTGAAAGAAATGACCCGGATCAAGCAGTCATTTTTCATTGGAACCACCCCCATGCAGGAATCAACAGTTTATTTGGTATTATTTTAGCATTTTTCTATGGAAATGCAACTTTATTTTCCTGAATTTTTTGTGTAGAAAAAAGTTGAAGCCGCCCAAAAACCGGCGAACACAGCCATATATTGGAAGCGGCCTGGCGCGGGCATTGCAGGCGTTATATTTCGTGAATGGGATGTAAATTTTTGGGGATGCAGGGGGATACTGGAAAGAACGCTTGTAATGCTTTGTGAAAGGTTTTATAATAAAAAACAGAAATTTTTGTATTGGCAGGATGATGTATGCCAAACGGACGCAGGAAATGGATCGGGAAGGTGAAGCCTTATGTTTTTGGCAATCAATGGGGGATGTTGGGGGAAAGACTTGTGCAGGGAAGCCGGCTGGAAGGTAAGACAGCCGGGGATGGCGGTGCGTATATGAGCCGGTGTGAAACAGATGTCGGGACAGAAAGGGCGCGCTTTTTGGCAAGCCTGAAAAAATGGCGGCTGTGCCTGTTTTTACCGGCGGCGGGCCTGTTGGTGTTGTTGGCGCGGCAAAGCCCGGAACTGACCGAAGCCATCTATTCCGAGCGTATTTACCCAGTGCTGGCATTTATATTGGGCGGGATCACTTCGCTGCTCCCGTTTTCCCTGATGGAATTGCTGATCTGTTTGATCCTGGTTGGTATTTTAGCGCTGATCGGCGTAATGATTGTACATACCATCCGCACCCGGAATACCAAAGCAGGGGGAGAAACCGTGCAGGAGGATACCGGCGGACGGCGTGGGATCGATTTGATCCGGCGGTTATGTATCCTGGTGAGCATTGTAATCTTTATTTTTGTGGTTTTTTGCGGGCTCAACTACTATCGGCTGGAATTTACTGCTTTCAGCGGGCTGACCGTGCGGGACAGCACAGTGGCGGAACTGGAGGCATTGTGTACCGAACTGGCGGAAAATGCGAACCGTCTGCGGGAACAGGTCACGCCGGATCAGGATGCGGTGACCGTTCTGCCGGACGGGGCGCTGGAAACAGCCAAAAAGGCACGGGAAACCTTTGGAAAGCTTTCAGAAAAATTCGAGGTGTTGCCCGACCTGCCGATCACGCCGAAGCCGGTGGTGAATTCCTGGTGGATGTCGATGATGCAGATCACGGGGGTGTTTACCCCATTTACCTTTGAGGCGAATGTCAATATAGCGGCCCCGGATTATGGAATCCCGGCTACCATGTGCCATGAGTTGGCGCATACCCGCGGGTTTATGCGGGAGGATGAAGCGAATTTTATTTCTTACCTTGCCTGCCGGGACAGCGATTATGTGCAGTTCCAATACAGTGGGGCGATGCTGGGATTGGTACATTCGCTCAACCGCCTGTACAGCGCCGACCAGGAGGCATTTATGCGGGTCAATCAAATGCTTTCGCAGGGGGTACGGCTGGATTTCGCATATAATGACGCTTACTGGCAGAATTATGAAGGGCCGGTGGCAGAGGTGTCCAATACAGTCAACCATATCTATCTCAAAGCCAACAACCAAACGGACGGCGTGCGCAGCTATGGAAGGATGGTGGACCTGCTTTTGGCGGATTACCGCAGCAGGCATGGGATTGCATGAACGGCTGGGCTGGATTTTGTTCAATATGGACGGGAAGCGCCTTTCAAAAGGGCTCTTCCCGTTTTTCTTTGCCGCCGGAGGACAGAGAGTCGTACCAATCGGATTGTGGCATCATTTTTTCGGGAAAAAGCGACAAATTTTGTAAAAACGCACTATTGATTCTGTCCAATGGAAGTGATACAATAATGGAAATATTTTGGACGATATAAGCCCGACAAAAACCTGACGCAGAGGAGTATGGAGGTCGTAATGCTTAATACGAATGAGAGCGAAAAGTTTACAAAAGAAGGATTGACGTTTGATGACGTCCTTTTGATCCCAGCGCGTTCGGAAGTGCTGCCTGCAGATGTGGATATCTCCACCGACCTGGTAAAAGGGATCCGGTTGAACGCACCGTTTTTGACTTCGGCGATGGATACGGTTACGACCTCAAAAATGGCGATCGCGATTGCACGTGAAGGCGGCATCGGTATTATCCATAAAAATATGTCGATCGAGGCGCAGGCGGATGAGATCGATACCGTCAAGCGCTCGGAAAACGGCGTGATTGCCAACCCGTTTTACCTTTCTCCGGAACATTTTGTTTATGATGCGGATGAAATCATGGGCAAATATAAAATTTCCGGCGTCCCGATCTGTGATGAGAAGGGCAAATTGGTCGGGATCTTGACCAACCGCGACCTGCGTTTCCTGGAGGATTATGGGACGAAGATCAAGGATGTTATGACCAAGGACAACCTGGTCACTGCACCGGTCGGCACGACATTGAAGGATGCACAGGAGATCCTGCGCAAACATAAGATCGAAAAATTGCCGATTGTGGACGACAATTTCCATCTCAAAGGGCTTATCACCATCAAAGATATCGAAAAAGCCGTGCGGTACCCAAATTCTGCGCGCGATAAAGGCGGCCGGCTGCTGGCTGGGGCTGCAATCGGCATCACCAGGGATTTCATGGAGCGTGTGGACGAACTGGTCAAGGCGAGCGTAGATGTGCTGGTATTGGATTCTGCGCACGGGCATAATGTCATGATTTTTGACTGCTTAAAAAAGATCAAGGCGAAATACCCCAATATTCCGGTGATTGCAGGCAATGTTGCAACTGCGCGCGCGACCGAAGACCTGATCAATGCCGGCGCCGACGCAGTCAAAGTGGGTATCGGTCCGGGGTCGATCTGTACAACCCGCGTGGTGGCAGGAATCGGCGTCCCGCAGCTGACAGCAGTTTACGATGCGGCTTGTGTAGCGAGCAAATACGGCATCCCGGTCATTGCAGACGGCGGCATCAAATATTCAGGCGATGTGGTGAAGGCGCTGGCTGCCGGCGCATCCACAGTCATGCTTGGTTCGCTGCTGGCCGGGTGTGAAGAAAGCCCGGGTGAAACAGAAATTTACCAGGGCAGAAGCTTCAAGGTATACCGCGGTATGGGCTCGCTGGCGGCCATGAATGAAGGTTCCAGTGACCGTTATTTCCAGGAAAACAAGAAAAAGCTGGTCCCGGAAGGGGTGGAAGGCCGTGTGCCTTACAAGGGGTCGGTAGCGGACACCGTTTTCCAGCTGATCGGCGGCTTGCGCGCCGGTATGGGCTACACCGGTTGCGCCACCATCCCGGAAATGCATGAAAAAGCGCAGTTTATCCGTATCACCGGCGCTGGGCTGAAAGAAAGCCATCCGCATGATATCTATATCACCAAGGAAGCGCCCAACTATTCGATCAATCCGTAATCATTTCACGTTTAGAAAGCCGGCTCCATCTGATGAAGGGGCCGGTTTTTTGTGTGCCGCATGGATGAAAGCGGGCTGCTGAAGGGCCCCGTGCTGCCATACATCTGCATGTACAAAAATTTTTTTCAAAAAAAGCTTGACAAGCACGATTTATCGCTTTATACTAATGCCATACTAAAAACCAATGACGAAGACGAGTAGCAAAAGCGTGTAACCTTTCAGAGAGCCGCAGGCGGTGGGATTGCGGTGGCGAACCTTTTGTGAATGGACTTTATGCAGGGCGACGCGAAAGGGAATCCCGAGTAGCCGAGACGGGGACTCCACCCGTTATCAGGGGAGCGCATATTGTTGGATATGTGACCAAAGTGGGCGCTTGATTGCGTCAATTTGGGTGGTACCGCAAGAGTTTTATGGCTCCTGTCCCATTACATGGGACAGGAGCCTCGTTTTTTGTCGGCGGCTTTTATCATTTTAACAAAAGGGGAGAACGAAGATGGCAAAAATTCCGCACAGATTGTATTTAACCGAAGATCAGATGCCGAAGCAGTGGTATAACCTGCGGGCTGATATGAAAGAGCAGCCGGATCCTTTGCTGAACCCCGCTACAATGCAGCCGCTGGAAGAAAAGGACCTCTATCCGATCTTTTGTGAAAAATTGGCGCACCAGGAGATGGACGGCAAAGACCGGTATATTGATATCCCGGAACCTATATTGCAGGAATACATGATTTATCGCCCATCCCCGCTGATCCGCGCATATAATCTTGAAAAGGCGCTCCAGACGCCGGCCCGGATCTATTACAAATATGAAGGCAACAATACCTCCGGCAGCCATAAGCTGAACTCTGCGATTGCGCAGGCATATTATGCCAAAGAACAAGGGCTCAAGGGCTTGACGACCGAAACGGGAGCCGGGCAGTGGGGGACGGCGCTTGCCGAAGCGTGTTCTTTCTACGGGCTGGACCTGCAGGTCTTTATGGTGAAGGTATCCTATCAGCAGAAGCCTTTCCGTAAAACGATCATGCAGACCTTTGGGGCAAATGTGACCCCATCCCCGTCCAATACCACCGAAGCAGGCCGGAAAATCCTTGCCGCCGACCCGAATACCAGCGGCTCGCTCGGATGCGCGATTTCTGAAGCGGTGGAGATGGCGGTCAAGACCGATGGCTACCGGTATGTGCTGGGATCGGTGCTCAACCAGGTGGTGCTGCATCAGTCGATCATCGGCCTGGAAACAAAGACGGCTATGGAGATTTTGGATGAATATCCCGATATCATCATCGGGTGCGCAGGCGGCGGCTCGAACCTGGGCGGTTTGATCGCCCCGTTCATGCAGGATAAGCTGACAGGCAAGGCAAACCCGCGGATCATTGCGGTGGAACCGGCGTCCTGCCCGTCGTTTACCCGTGGAAGATATGCTTATGATTTCTGCGACACCGGCCATGTCACCCCGTTGGCGCGGATGTACACCCTGGGCAATGGATTTGTCCCGGCCTCCAACCATGCGGGCGGCCTGCGGTACCATGGCATGAGCCCGATCCTTTCCAAACTTTACCATGATGGTTATATGGAAGCGGTATCGGTCAAGCAGACCGACGTGTTTGAGGCGGCGCTCCAATTCTCCAGGCTGGAAACCATCCTGCCGGCGCCGGAATCTTCCCATGCGATCCGCTGCGCGATCGATGAGGCGATCAAATGCCGGGAATCCGGGGAAGCCAAGACGATCCTGTTTGGACTGACCGGGACAGGGTATTTCGACCTGACCGCATATGAATCCTATATGAACCACACGATGCAGGATTATATCCCAACCGATGAAGACCTGCAGCGCGGGTTTGATACGCTCCCGAAACAGCCGGAATAACGGATGGTTTGATCTGGACGGCGGGGCGGCCTTCCCATAGGTGGGCCGTCCCGCCGGATTTTTTGCGTCCCGGAGGACAAAGCGGTATTTTGACGTGCAATTTTTTGCAGGGTGTGATACAATATGGGCAGCAGCTGCATATAGGGCTGGAAACGGCATGGGAAAGCAGCCTGGCAGTTCAGCAAAGAAAGCGGGTACATAGGATGGAAGAGAAAAAAAACGTGCGGAACCCGGCAAAGGAAATGGTATTGGAGCCTCTCGGGAAAAATTTGCGGAGTTTTTTGCGGTGGATCTGTGTGGCAGTCGTTTTGGGGCTGGCGATCGGGCTGGTAGGGGTATTGTTTTATTATGCGCTGGCCTTTGCGACCAATTTCCGGATGGAAAATGAATGGACGCTGTTTTTGCTGCCGGCAGCGGGGCTGTTGATCGTATTCTGTTACCGGGTCTGCCGGGTAGAGGAACCAAAGGGTACCAATCTGGTGATCGAAGCGGTGCGATCGGATGTGAAGATCCCGGCCCGTATGGCGCCGCTGATCTTTGTTTCCACCTTTTTGACCCATCTGTTCGGCGGGTCGGCTGGACGCGAAGGAGCGGCCCTGCAATTGGGCGGAAGCTTAGGCAACCTGTTTGGCAAACGTCTGGGCGCCGACAGCGGGGTACGCAATATCTATATCATGTGTGGGATGAGCGCTGCATTCGCCGCTTTATTCGGTACGCCGGTGGCTTCTACCGTCTTTTCGATGGAACTCATCAGCGTGGGTGTGATGTATTATTCGGCGCTGCTTCCATGCGCGATCTCTTCGGTTGTAGCGAGCGCGCTGGCGATCCGTATGGGCATCACGCCGGAAGGGTTTGCGCTGGCGCATATCCCGGTGGTAACGGTGGGGACGACCCTGCGGGTGCTGGCGCTTGCGGTGCTGTGCGCAGGGGTGAGCGTGGCGCTTTGCTGGACGATGCATACGGTAGGGCATTTATTTAAAAAATATTTTCCCAACCAGTATCTGCGGGTAGCGGTCGGCGGCGTCCTGGTCGCAGCGGCGGCGTTGCTGATCGGCAGCCGGGATTATCTGGGGGCTGGCATGCAGGTCATCGAAGCCGCAATGGAAGGGCAGGTGCGTCCGGAAGCTTTCCTGCTGAAAATCCTGTTTACAGCGGTAACGCTGGGGGCCGGGTTTAAAGGCGGGGAGATCGTCCCTTCGTTTTTTGTGGGGGCGACCTTTGGATGCTGGGCCGGCGGGGTGCTCGGGCTTGACCCGGGGTTTTCAGCTGCGCTTGGGCTGACGGCGCTGTTCTGCGGGGTGACGAATTGCCCGGTTACCGCAATGGTGATCTCCTGGGAATTGTTCGGATTTGCCGACCCGGTCTATTTTTTGATCGCGGTAGCGGTTGGATATATGCTTTCGGGATATTTCAGCCTTTACAGTGCGCAAAAAATCCTGTATTCCAAAGTCCAGGCCAAATATATCGACCGGGCGACCCATTAAGCGGCCGTTTGGCTTTATGGCCTGCAAAAAAATTTGCAGCAGCCTCTTGACAGCATCCCGAATTTTGTTATAATTAGAAAAAACATAGCACATCCATTTGGAGGATTTGTCATGTATCTGTCCGCAACGAAACAAAATCGATTTTTCGGCTTTTTTAGCTGGGGCTTTTTCTTTAGCACCGGCTTTATTTGCTGTGGAAATGATTGTGTTGATGAGTGCGGGGCAAGTCCTTCCATCTAGCCATTGGATGGCTTTTCAGGAATGATGAAAGAGAACTCATTGGACACAATGGGTTCTCTTTTTTGTTGTGCGGATTTCAAATCCGCAGGAACTGCTGCCAAGAAATGATTTTATTGAGGGGGATTTTATTATGATCGTCATTATGAAACCGGGTACGCCACAAAAGGAGATCGACCGTTTGTCGGAAGCATTGACTGCCAAAGGGGTGGAAGTCAGCCCGGTCATTGGTAAAGATCTGATTATTTTGGGCCTGGTGGGGGATACCAGCAAGATCGATGACAACTGGGTGGAAGCCAACCGGAATGTAGAGCGGGTCATGCATGTGGCGGAGCCGTTTAAAAAGGCGAACCGGATGTTCCATCCGCAGCCGAGCGTGATAGACGTCTGCGGGCAGAAGGTCGGCGGCGACAGCCGTTTGGCAATGATCGCAGGGCCGTGCTCGGTAGAAAGCGAGGAACAGATCTGTCAGATTGCCCGGGATGTCAAACAGGCCGGCGCCAATTTTTTACGGGGCGGGGCATTCAAGCCGCGCACCAGCCCATATGCGTTCCAGGGGCTTAAATATGACGGCCTGGAATTGTTGATGGAAGCCAGGGAACAGACTGGATTGCCGATCGTGACCGAAATCATGGCGCCGCACGATATCGAAATTTTCGAGCGGGAAGTGGACGTTATCCAGGTCGGGGCGCGCAATATGCAGAATTTTGACCTGCTGCGGGAACTCGGCCAGACCAGGAAGCCCATCCTGCTCAAACGCGGCCTTTCGGCTACGATCGAAGAATGGCTGATGAGCGCCGAATACATTATGGCGGGCGGGAATGAGAATGTCATCCTGTGCGAACGCGGGATACGCACCTTTGAACGGTATACCCGCAATACGCTCGATTTGTCGGCCATCCCGGCCATCCGCAAGCTGAGCCATCTGCCGGTGATTGTTGACCCGAGCCATGCAACCGGTAAATGGTGGATGGTGGACCCGCTGGCAAAGGCAGCGATCGCCGTGGGCGCCGACGGGCTGATTATCGAGGTGCATAACGACCCGGCAAACGCCCTTTGCGATGGGCAGCAGTCGATCAAGCCGGATGTATATGCACAGCTGCTTTCGGAGATCCGTCCGATCGCGGCGGCTGTTGGACGGAAACTGTAAGGAGGGAAAAGCGGATGGAAGATCTGGAATATTACCGGGGACAGATTGACGAGATCGACGATAAGCTGATTTCCCTATTGGAAGCACGGATGAATGTGGTGCGCAAGGTTGGGGCATATAAGATGGCGCATAACCTGCCGGTATTGCATCCGGCGCGTGAAGAAGCGGTTCTAAAAAAGGCGGTCGCAAGGCTGAAAAACCCGGCATATGAACAGGATGCCGTACGGTTTATGAAGCTGGCGATGGAGTTGAGCCGGGAAGCGCAGCGCAGGGATATGGAAAAAGCTGCCCCATCGCCGCGCGGGCAGGCACATCGGCTGCATGGGCCGGTAGGGTTTTACGGTACTGCCGGTTCCTTTACAGAACAGGCTGCGGCGGCATATTTCGGGGCCGAACGGGAACGCAGGGCATACAGTGAATTCCAGGAAATCTTTGCCGCGCTGAAAGAGGGGGAGATCGATTATGGGGTACTGCCGATTGAGAATTCGTCCACTGGCGGGATCACCTGGGTATATGACCTCCTGCGGCAGGACGGCAATTTTATTGTGGGGGAGATCAGCCTGAAGATCAGCCAGAACCTGGTAGGGCTGCCGGGTACTTCCTTGGAGGGGATCGATACCATCTATTCCCACAGCCAGGGCATCGAACAGTGTGAAAGCTTTTTGGGAAAGCACAAGGAATGGAACCTGGTGCCGTTCCGCAGTACCGCAACCAGCGCAAAAAAAGTTGCGGAGGAAAAGGATCTGCATCATGCGGCAATTGCAAGCAAACTGGCGGCGCAGATTTACGGGTTGGAAATTTTGGCGCCGGACATCCAGGACCGCAAGGAAAATTATACCCGGTTCATTATCATTGG
>CALXGW010000015.1 GCA_944387965.1 uncultured Anaerotruncus sp.
GCCCGGCTGATCGAAACCGGGATTGACAGCTTTTCGATCAATAAAAAGATGTTTGAAACCAAATCCGTCGCCAAAATCAAGCTGGAACAGATGGTGATGGATACGCTGGAGTATCATTACGGAAACAAGGTGGCCATCATTGAGATTTCCCTGCCGATGCTGGAAGCCACCCATGTCCCGGAGGAAGACCTGGAAGGGATTGCATCCATCCCGCGCCAGATCGAAGGGGTGGAGGTCGGGATTACCCTGAAACAGAAGGAACCGGACCTGTTCCGTATCTCGGTGCGCACCAACGAACGGGTCAATGCATCGGAGCTTTGCGCGCGGCTGGGCGGCGGCGGGCATGCGCGGGCGGCTGGATGTACCCTCAAAGGGGATTCCGCGCAGGTCAAGGCGCAGCTGCTGGATGCGCTGCAGGCGGATTTTATCTAGGCACAGCGGGGATGGGGGAACAGGTTTGACCGGATTGGACGGGATCCTTTGTATTGACAAGCCGGAAGGCTTTACTTCGTTTGATGTGGTGGCAAAAATGCGCGGGATCGCCAAAACCCGGAAAATCGGGCATGCGGGGACGCTTGACCCGATGGCGACCGGCGTTTTGCCGCTTTTTTTAGGGCAGGCAACCAAAGCCTGCGACATCCTGCCCCGGCAGGACAAGGCATACATCGCGCAGTTCCGGCTGGGGGTTGAAACCGACACGCTGGATATCACCGGGCAGGTGCTGGCCGAGCGGCCGGTGCAGGCGGATGAAATGCAGGTGCGTGAAGCGGCGGGGCAGTTTATTGGGCAGATCATGCAGGTGCCGCCGATGTATTCGGCGCTCAAAGTGGGCGGGCGCAAACTTTGCGACCTCGCCCGGGAGGGCAGGCAGATCGAGCGGCAGCCGCGGCCGGTGACCATCTATTCGCTGGATTTCCTCGGCCGCTGTGAGGAAGCGGATACCTACCGTATCGCAGTGCATTGTTCCAAAGGGACCTATATCCGCACGCTGGTGTCCGATATCGGGCAGGCGTTGGGCTGTGGGGCGGTGCTGACGGCGCTGCGGCGCACGATGGCCGCCGGATTTGAGCAGAAAAGCTGTATCACCCTCGGACAAGCCCAGCAGCTGGCAGATACGGGGGAGTTATACCGGGCAGTGATGCCGGTGGAGGAGGCGTTTGCCTGCCTGCCGCGGGTATGCCTGCATGGGAAGCAGGTGCAGATGTACCTCAATGGGGTGCGGCTGGATGCGGCGCGGGTGGATTGCCAGAGCCGGGACGGGATGCTGGGGGTCTACACCGAAGATGGGGGATTTATCGGGACTGCCGTGATCCGGGACGGTGAACTGCGGTCAAATAAGCGATTCATGCGGGAGGGATGACCGATGCAGGTATATGAGGATTTGGATGCGGCGCGGCCGATCGGCAAGAGCGCGGTTGCGCTCGGCTTTTTCGACGGGCTGCATCTGGGGCATCAGGCGGTCATCCGCAAGGCGGCGGCCTGGAAAGAAAAAGGGCTTTTGCCGGAAGTGTTTACCTTTACCATCCAGCATGCTGCGCCGCAGAAAAAAGCGGCTGCCGGCAGGCTGCTGACCGAACGGCATAAATGGGGGCTGCTCGGGGAATGGGGGATCCAGATGGTGCTGTCGCCGGCGTTTACCGCCTTCCAGGCGATGGAGCCGGAAGAATTTGTCCGGCGGGTACTGGTGGAAAAGCTGGATGCCGGGGCGGTCTGCTGCGGAGATGATTTCCGGTTTGGCTGCCGGGCGGCCGGCGACGTGGGCCTGCTGCGGGAGATCTGCACAGGATATGGGATCCAGGTGGATGTGGCGCCGGAAGTGACGGTGGAAGGGGAACGGGTCAGTTCCACTGCCATCCGCGCCTTGCTCCAGCAGGGGGAAGCCGAACGGGCCAACCGGATGCTGGGACGCGCGTTCGGGTATGATTTCGAGGTGGTGCATGGCAAACGCCTGGGACGCACCATTGATTCGCCCACCATCAACCAGCGGCTGCCGGAGGATTTCCTCTGTCCGCGGCATGGGGTATATGCCTCGGTGACACAGGTGGGCGGGACATTTTACCCGTCGGTGACCAATATCGGGCTGCGTCCGACGGTGGAAAATACCCGCGCGGTCAATTCCGAAACCTATATCTGCGGGTTTTCCGGGGACTTATATGGGAAACATATACCGGTACGGCTGCTGCGTTTCCTGCGCCCGGAGATGAAATTCCCGTCGGTGGAAGCGCTGCGGGCGCGTATCCAGGCGGATGCGGCGGCATCTGAGCCGATCGCACGGCAATATATCCAGAAAATAATTTTACAAAAAGCCGATTGACGCTTTACAACAAGCCCATACTATGGTATAATCAACGATTGAACGGCCATTTCCCGGAGATGGGGCTCCGGCCCGTATTCAGCGGGATGTTTCACCCGCCCATCCCTGAGAAATCGGACGAATTTTTTACTGAGGTGAATTTGTTATGATGCGCAAAGAAGAAAAACAGGAAGTCATCCAGCTGAACAAGCGCCATGAGGGCGACACCGGTTCGCCGGAAGTGCAGATCGCGATCCTGACCAAACGGATCAACGACCTGACCGAGCATGTGAAAATCCATCCGAAGGATCATCACAGCCGCCGTGGCCTGCTGCAGATGGTTGGTAAGAGAAGGAATATGCTCAATTACCTGGCCAAAAAGGACATCGAGCGCTATCGTGCGCTGATCGCCAAGCTCGGCCTGCGTAAGTAAGCAAAGCAGATGGCGGAAGGCAGGCTGTTTTTGGGACAGCCTGCCTTCCGTTCGGTAATTTTACGGGGCTGTGGGGTGCTTTTAGCAGTTACCTGAGCGCCTGGAAGGAATCCGGACGTTGAGATACTTGCTAAAAAGTACACGGCTCCGTTTGAAATAAAAATACAGAAACGGAGGATTTTGAGATGTTTGAAAACTACAGGGTTTATGAAACAGAATTCGGCGGCCACAAGATGGTTTTCGAAACGGGCAAAATGTGCTGCCTGTCGAACGGCTCTGTGCTGGTGCGCTGGGGCGACACAGTGGTGCTGTGCAACGTGACCGCTTCGCCCAAACCGCGCGAGGGGATCGACTTCTTCCCGCTGTCGGTGGATTTTGAGGAAAAATTGTATTCGGTGGGCAAGATCCCGGGCTCGTTCATCAAACGCGAAGCGCGTCCGAGCGACAAGGCCATCCTTTGCTCCCGTCTGGTCGACCGCCCGATCCGCCCGCTGTTCCCGAAGGATATGCGCAACGATGTGTCGGTCGTGATGACGGTCATGTCGGTCGACCCCGACTGCCTGCCGGAGATCGCTGGAATGATCGGTACTTCCTTTGCCCTCTCGATTTCGGATATCCCGTGGAACGGGCCGATCGCCGGGGTGCATGTCGGGCTGGTGGACGGCGAGATCATCGTTTGCCCGAATGCGGAGCAGCGCGCCAAGAGCGACCTGAACCTGACGGTTGCCGCCAATGAAAAGGTCATCTGCATGATCGAAGCCGGGGCCAACGAAGTCCCGAACGATGTGATGCTCGACGCAATCATCAAAGGCCACACCGAGATCAAAAAGATGGTCGAATTCATCAAAAATGTCCAGGCTGAGATCGGCAAACCGAAATTCAGCTTTGAATCGATGGAAGTCCCGCACGACCTGTTCGACGAGGTCGAGGCTTTCTGCGCCGAGGATGTGAAATTTGCGCTCGACACCGACAACAAGGTGGTGCGCGATGAGCGCCTGGCGCCGATCGTCGACCGGGTACACGCTGCATTCGATGAAAAAGTGGAAAACCCGGCTGTGCTGGACGAAGTGATGTATAAATTGCAGAAGAAGATCGTCCGCCGCTGGCTGCTCGACGAGCAGAAACGTGTGGATGGGCGCGGGATGGATGAGATCCGTCCGCTGGCTGCCGAAGTCGGCATACTGCCGCGCGTACACGGTTCCGGCATGTTCACCCGCGGGCAGACCCAGGTGCTGACGGTCGCCACCCTGGGCACCATCAGCGAGGCGCAGAAGCTGGACGGCATCGACGACCAGGAACAGAAACGCTATATCCATCATTACAACTTCCCGTCCTATTCGGTCGGTGAAACCCGCCCGAGCCGTGGGCCGGGACGCCGCGAGATCGGGCATGGCGCGCTGGCGGAACGTGCGCTCGAGCCGGTCATCCCGCCGGTGGAGGAATTCCCGTACACCATCCGCCTGGTTTCCGAAGTGCTTTCTTCCAATGGTTCCACTTCGCAGGGCTCCATCTGCGGCTCCACACTGGCGCTGATGGATGCTGGCGTGCCGATCAAAGAGCCGGTTGCGGGTATCTCCTGCGGCCTGATTACCGAAGGCGACCGCTGGATGACCATGGTGGATATCCAGGGGCTGGAGGATTTCTTCGGCGATATGGACTTTAAGGTCGGCGGCACCAAGAATGGCATCACCGCCATTCAGATGGACCTGAAGATCGACGGCCTGACCTATGACATCATCAAGGAAGCTTTTGAAAAAACCTATAAAGCCCGGATGTATATCCTCAATGAGATTATGCTGAAAGCTATCCCGGCGGTGCGTCCGGAGTTGTCCGCCTATGCGCCGAAGATGAAATCGATCAAGATCAACCCGGATAAGATCCGCGAGGTCATCGGTTCGGGCGGCAAGGTCATCCAGAAGATCTGCGCCGACTGCGACGTCAAGATCGATATCGACGACGACGGGAATGTATTCGTATCTTCTTTGAGCGCCGACGGCCTGCGCCGCGCGATCTCGATCATCGAAACGATCGTCAATGACCCGGAGGTGGGCGCGATCTATAAAGGCAAAGTGACCCGCCTGATGAACTTTGGCGCATTTGTCGAGCTGGCGCCCGGCAAAGAGGGCCTGGTGCATATCTCCAAGCTGGATATGGGCCGTGTGGAGAAGGTGGAGGATGTGGTCGCCGTTGGCGACGAAGTGATCGTCAAGGTCACCGATATCGACCAGCAGGGCCGGATCAACCTCTCCCGCCGCGATGCGCTGATCGCGATGGAAGCCAAACGCAACGCAGCCAAACAGTAAAATCTGCCGGGACAGGCATGTTTTAGAAAATGGGAATGGGGATACAGGTAGCACCTGTATCCCCCGTGTTTTTTTACCGGGCAGCGGATGGAAATTGAATTTTCAATGAATTTCTTTGAAAGGCCATTGAGTAATCGGTAAGAATTTGGTATGATAACATCGGTACGGTATAGCGTAACCGGCGCTGCGGCGGATGCGCGGCGCAAAATGTGGGGATATGGAAGAAAAGAAGGATAGAAGGGGTAAAATGAGGGATTTTTCCCATGCGAAACGCATCGTGGTGAAGGTGGGGTCGTCCACGCTGACCCATGCGAGCGGGATGCTCAATATACGCTGCGTCGAATTGCTGGTGAAGGTGCTGGCAGACATCAAAAACAGCGGCCGTGAGGTGATATTGGTATCCTCGGGCGCGCAGGCGGTCGGGGTGGGCAAACTGGGGTTTGCAGAAAAACCGCATGATATGCCCGGCAAACAGGCGGTCGCGGCCATCGGGCAGTGCGAACTGATGTATATCTATGACAAGCTGTTTTCCGAATACAACCATATCACGGCGCAGATCCTGCTGACCCGGGAGGATGTGGAAGATCAGGTGCGCAAGCAGAATCTGCAAAACGCCTTCCTGCGGCTTTTGGAGATGCGGATTGTGCCGGTTGTGAATGAAAACGACTCGGTTTCCACCGAGGAAATCGAATTCGGCGACAACGACACCTTGTCCGCTGTGGTGTGCAGCCTTGCCGGGGCGGACCTGCTGATTATCCTGAGCGACATCGACGGGCTTTATGACAGCAATCCCCGCGAAAACCCCAATGCCAGGCTGCTGCATCAGGTGGATGAATTGACCCCGGAAGTGGAACAGATGGCATCCGGCGCCGGGTCTGCCCGTGGAACCGGCGGTATGGTGACAAAGATTCATGCAGCGCAGATCGCGACAGAAAATGGTGTGGATATGGTCATCATGAATGGGGCAAATCCAAAGAAACTGTATAATTTATTCGAGGGGGAAGAACTCGGTACCTATTTCCCGGCAAAAAACCGCCGGAGAGCAGACTGAAAGGTGGAAAAGGATATGAACGCACTGACCGACCTGGGGGTACGCGCGAAAGAAGCGTCAAAATCCCTGCGGTGCGCCCGTACCGCGCAGAAGGATGAAGCTTTGCGCACCATTGCAGGCATGTTGGAAGAACAGATGGATGCTATCCTGCAGGCAAACGATCTGGATATGCAGAATGCGCAGCAGAATGG
>CALXGW010000016.1 GCA_944387965.1 uncultured Anaerotruncus sp.
AGCCCCGAAGCCAGCCGCGCGGCATCTGCAAGCGGCAGGCCCATCTCATTGGCAAATGCGCCGAAGACGGCCTGCGCGCAATTATATCCTTCCAGAAAAAGTTGTCCAGCATATTCTGCATGTCCCATATAGATCCCATCCCTTTCTGCTTCCTATTTTAGCACCTTTATGCTATGATATCTACAGAAATTTACAGGAGGTGTGTCCCCATGCTGCAACTCCCTGCACATACAGCCTTTGCCATCGGGCGGCTGGAGCAGGCCGGCTTTGCAGGCTATTGCGTCGGCGGCTGCGTGCGGGACTGCCTGCTTGGGCGCGCCCCTGCCGACTGGGACATCACGACCGATGCCCTGCCCGGCCAGGTAAAGGCGGCCTTTGCGGACTGCCGCCTGCTGGAAACCGGCCTGCGCCATGGGACACTGACCCTCGTTTACCAGGGTGAACTGCTGGAAATCACCACCTTCCGGGTGGATGGGCCTTACACCGACGGCCGGCACCCGGATACCGTATCCTTTACCTCCCGGCTGGAACTTGACCTTTCCCGCCGGGATTTCACCGTCAACGCCATCGCTTATGCGCCCAGGACCGGCCTGATCGACCCGTTTGGCGGACAGCAAGACCTTCGCAAAAGGCAGATACGCTGCGTGGGGGAACCGCAGCGGCGCTTTGCCGAGGATGCGCTGCGTATCCTGCGGGCTTTGCGGTTTTCGAGTACGCTCGGCTTTTCGATCGCGCCGGACACCGCCCTGGCTGTCCATGCGAACGCCCCGCTGCTGGGGCAGGTCAGCGCCGAACGGATCACGCAGGAATTTGAAAAGCTGCTGCTGGGGGAAAATGCCGGCCAGCTGCTTGCAGATTATGCCGATGTCATCGGCTGTTTTTTGCCGGGGTTTTCCGCTCCCGAACTTCCAATCTCCCGCCTGCCGCAGCAGATCGCCGTCCGGCTGGCAGCGGCAGGCGCCTGCTATCCGCCCGACCGGTTTGGGCAGCGTTTGCAGGCGCTCAAATTCCCGCATGAAACCGTCCGGTTGGCTGTATTGCTGCGCCGCCTGCTGGAACTGCCCCTCCCCGGCACACGGACGGCGATCCGCCGCGCTTTGCATCTGGCCGGGCCGGACGCCCTTGCGCAGTCGTTCCTGATGCAGGCTGCGCGCGGGAAAGATGTCCGGCAGGCCCAAACCCTGCTCCGGCAGACGCTGGAAAACGGCGACTGCTGGGAACGCAGGATGCTGGCGGTTTCCGGCAAAGACCTGCTGCACGAGCGGGGGAACGGCTGCCGCAGCGGCGCGTGGGTCGGAGAAACGCTGGATTATTTGCTGGACGGGGTGATTGCCGGGCGCTTCCCCAACCAGCCCGCCGCTTTGCTCGACGCTGCACGGCGTTTTTGGGCTGCGGGCAGCGGCGTTGGAGGGCCGGAAGGTGCGAAATGATCCCGATACCGGGCTGGGTATCGGGATCATCTGTTTTTTATGCGGCCAAAAGCGGTTTTTTGGGAAAAAACCGGCTCCCCGGATGGGGACAGCGCCGGAAAACCCGATCCGGCGGTCACATACGGGTCACGCCCTCCGGGGCGATCCGCGCATAAACCAGCTTTTCGGGCGCAGGCTGCTCTTTGGAGAAACAGATCGCCGCCAGCAGCGCCTCTTTCGCCTCGGGTACAGCGCCCGGGCGGCTGGTGAACAGGCAGGCGATCGGTTCCCCTGCCCGGACAAAGTCGCCGGTCTTTTTATATAACCGGATACCGGCGGAATAATCGATCGGGCCCCCCTTGCTTTTCCGTCCGGCGCCCAAAAGCATGGAAGCGATCCCGCATTGTTCGGTCTGCATCCGGCAGATCCATCCCTCCTGCGGCGCAGCCACCTGCACGGCGCAGGGGGCTTTTGCGAATTTTTCCAGGTCATCCAGCACCGATACATCCCCGCCCTGGGCGGCTGCCATCGCCCGGAAGGTTTCAAACGCGCGTCCGCTTTCGACAGCCTGCCTGGCCAGCCCCATACAGCTTTCGGGATCGCCTTTCCCCGCCAGCGCCAGCATTTCCGACGCAAGCTGTAAACAAAGGGCGGTCAGGTCGGCCGGCCCATGCCCGCGCAGGGTTTCTGCCGCCTCTTTGACCTCCAGCGCGTTGCCGATCGCATATCCCAGCGGCAGGTCCATATTGGTCACCAGGGCGGCCATTCGTTTGCCGTTATGCTGGCCGATGGCCACCATCGCTTTTGCCAGGGCGATCGAATCCTCCTGGGTTTTCATAAATGCGCCGCTGCCGGTTTTGACGTCCAGCAGGATGGCGTCCGCGCCGGAAGCCAGCTTTTTGCTCATGACCGACGAGGCGATCAGCGGCAGGCTGTCCACTGTGGCGGTCACATCCCGCAGCGCATACAGTTTTTTATCCGCCGGGGCGATGTTTTCACTCTGCCCGATGATCGAAAGCCCCACCCGTTTGACGGTATCCAAAAATTCCCGGCGGGAAAGCTCCACCCGGAACCCTGGGATCGACTCCAATTTGTCGATCGTCCCGCCGGTATGGCCCAGCCCCCGGCCGCTCATTTTTGCCACCGGTACGCCGCAGGCTGCAACGATCGGCCCAATGACCAGGCTGGTCTTGTCGCCTACGCCGCCGGTGCTGTGTTTATCCACCTTCACCCCCGGTATCTCCGAAAGGTCGGCCGTATCGCCCGAACGCATCATGCAGTCGGTCAAAACAGCGGTTTCCCAGTCCTTCATCCCTTTAAAATAAATGGCCATCAAAAGCGCGGCCGCCTGGTAATCCGGGATATCCCCTTTGGTGTAACCATCCACGAAAAAGGCGATCTCTTCCGGGCTGAGCGGCTGCCCGCCCCGTTTTTTCAGGATGATGTCATACATGCGCATAAGATCACGATCTCCTTTCGGTCAAAGGGTAAAATGGCAGGGGAGCAGTTCCTGCAATGTATACGTTTGATACGCCCCGTCGTCCGACGATACCACCAGCACTGGGAAATCCGGCCCGCAAAATTCCGAAAGCACCTGCCGGCAGACGCCGCATGGGAAACATGCCGCAAGCGGTTCCCCGGCTTTGCCGCCCGCCACCGCCAGCATCCGGAAATGGCGCTGGCCATCGCAGACAGCGGAAAAGACCGCCGTGCGTTCGGCGCAGTTGGACGGGCCGAACGCCGCATTTTCGACATTGCAGCCCGGATAGACCTTCCCATTTTCCGCCAGCAGCGCCGCCCCCACCAGGAAGCCCGAATAGGGGGCATATGCCTTTTCACGGGCGGCTAATGCGGCCTGTACCAATTCTTTTTCCATCTGCATCCATATTCCTCCCCATCAGGCCAGCAAGGTTTTTGTGTGGTCGCTGCCATCCACCGGCGCATTTACCCCGAGCATCCCTGCCGCTGTCCGGCCGATATCGGCAAAGGTCGGCAGGGTGCCCAGATCGACGCCCGGACGCACCCCGGCGCCGTAAACCAGCCAGGGGGTGTATTCCCGGCTGTGGTCGGTCGAGGGGGTGGCAGGGTCGCAGCCGTGGTCGGCGGTGACCATCAGCACGTCCTGCGGCTGCATCCGCGCTAAAAAGCCGCCGAGCCAGCTGTCAAACGCATTGAGCGCCTGCGTATATCCAGCCACATCGTTGCGGTGGCCGTAAAGCATGTCAAAATCCACCAGATTGACAAAGCAAAGCCCTTCAAAATCCTGTCCGAGCCAGGCAAGCGTCTGCGCCATCCCGTCCGCATTATCCCGGATGCGCACCGTATCGGAGACCCCCTTGCCGGCAAAAATATCATAAATTTTGCCGATGCCGACCGTTTTTCGCCCGGCCTTCTGCAGGGCGTCCAGGATGGTGTCCTTCGGCGGCAGGAGGGAAAAATCGTGCCGGTTGGAGGTGCGGGTATAGTTTGGATAACTGCCGGTGAACGGCCGGGCGATCACCCGGCCGACCGCATGGGGTCCGGTGAGCAGTTTACGGGCGATCATACAGTCGCGGTAAAGTTCTTCCAGCGGGATCACCTGTTCATGCGCCGCCACCTGGAACACGCTGTCCGCGCTGGTATAAACGATCAAATCCCCGGTCTGCTCCTGCTGCCTGCCGTAGTCGCGGATGACCTGCGTGCCGGAATAGGGCAGGTTGCAGAGCACCCCGCGGCCGGTCTGCGCAGAAAATGCGTCCAGCAGCTCCTTTGGGAAGCCGTGCGGATAGGTTGGGAACGGCGTTTGGGAGATCAGCCCGGCAATTTCCCAATGGCCGGTGGTGGTGTCCTTGCCTTTGGAGGCTTCCTGCATCCGGGCAAATGCGCCGATCGGGTGGGCCTGCGGTTTTCCGCAGCCGACCCCTTCAATGTTGAAAATCCCCAGTTTTTCCAGGTTTGGGATAGACAGCTGCCCGCTTTGACAGCAGGAACGCAGGGTATGGCTCCCCTGGTCGCCATATTCAGCAGCGTCGGGCGCTTCCCCGATGCCGGCGCTGTCCAGTACAATCAGGAATACCCGCTTAATCATAATGGCAGCCCTCCTTTCAGGCTTTTTATGCGGTTTGGCAAAGCGGCGCCATACCTGAGGCGCCCGGTATATCCTTTTTATATCATAACATATTTTTTACAGCGAAAAAAGGAAGTTTTTTATCCGGTTTTATCCCATCCAAATAAAAAATAAACATGGCCAAAAAGGGTTGTTTTTGTGCGCTGATATGCTTAAATTAGGACGAGAAATTATGATATGGAAAAAAGGCCGGTGTGGCCGGCGGGGGCGTCCTGTACCGCGCCCTGATATTTTAAATTGTATAAGTAGGTGATCGGATGTATCGTTTTTTGAAATCTGC
>CALXGW010000017.1 GCA_944387965.1 uncultured Anaerotruncus sp.
CAATGGGCGAGGATATGGAATTGGTGGTCAAGCTCCATGTCTTCTGCCGGGAACATGGCATCCCTTACCGGATCCGCTATGCTACCGACGCCATCTGCTGGACGCAGGCGCCGGAAACGCTGGGGGATCTGCGCAAACAGCGGCGGCGTTGGCATATCGGGCTGTTCGAATCTATGACCCGGCATCGCAAGATCTTGGCAAACCCCAAATATGGGATGGTTGGGTTCATTTCATACCTGTATTTTTTGATTTATGAGCTTTTTTCCCCTTATATCGAGATTTTTGGCGTGGCCACCGTCGTGCTGGCTTTCGCCGCCGATCTGATCAATATCCCTTTTATGATCCTGTTTTTCCTGATTTATGTGCTTTATTCTTCCATTCTGTCCCTGACGGCGTTTTTTGCCCGTATCCATACCATCGACCTGCATCTTACATTCGGCGACTTCCTGAAAGCTGTCGGCTTGTGCGCCCTGGAGGTTTCCTGCCTGCGCTTCATTTTGGCGTGGGTACGCGCCCGTTCGCTGATTGGCTATCGGAAGAAAAAACATTCCTGGGGAACAATCCAGCGCAAAAAAATCCATTTAGATTGATTTGAGGTGTCATTATGAAAACAGAAGCATTGAAAACCGGTTTTTGGGGCTACAAAAAATTCAGTGTATGCCAGTATATCACCGCTATGGAACAGGAATTTTCCGCAAAGCTGCTGGAACAGGACGAAGAAAGCCGCGCCCTGCTTGAGCAGGAACGCCAGCGGTCACAGGCCCTGGAGGAGGAACTGAACGCGCTGCGCGAACAGTATGAGGCCCAGCGCAGCGAGCAGCTGCTCATCGCCAATACCCTGGTGGAAGCGCAGCGGTATGCAGAATCGCTCAAAGCCGAATCGGAAGCCCGCGCACAGGAGGCTGAACAGCGTCTGCAGGAAGAACTGGCCAAACGGGAGCAGGAACTGGAACAGTATGCCGAGCGCTTGAACCAACTGCGGGAACTCTTTCGCTCGATGCTGCAGGAAATGGACGGTTCGGCAGAGCATCTGCTCCTGCAGCTGCAGGATATCAAGGCTCCGGACAGGAATATATCCCTTTTCTGCCGCAAGCCGGAACTTGTGGTATGAGGCAGGGATATTGACGTGGAAAATAACAGCTTGATCTATGTGGCCGGGAACCCGGACGCATATCCCCTGGAATATTACGACCCTGTCACCGGTACTTATCAGGGGGTCATCCCACAACTGCTGGAGCAGTTTTCTGCCCAAAGCGGTTACCAGGTCGTTTATTATGCCCCAGGCCAAACCGACCAGCGCAGCCAGCTGGCCCATAACCTTCAGGTCGATCTCCTTTCGGGTTATACCCAGGACGATCAGATCCCCGGCGGGGACGAAATCCTGCTTTTCCAAGCCATCTGCCAGGGGCAGGAACATTCCTATTATCTGGGCGCTACAGCAGTGGCGCCGGAAAGCTTAAAGGCTGACCTGACAGATTTTTTCTCATCGGTCCCTCAACAGGCGGTCACCGGCGCGCTGTTGGACGCTGCCGCTATCGAGCCGCCCGCCCCGTCTGTCCCCTTCCGGGCAGCGGTCGGGGTTGCGCTGGCATTGGCAGTGCTGGCTGCTGCGGCAGTTACAGCAGCCTGCCGCTATCGGAAAAAGCTTCAGGAAGCCCGGCGGGAGCTGACACATGATAAAAATACAGGCCTGGGGAACCGCAGCCGCCTGGAGCGGTATTATCAGCAAACCGTGGACGATAAAAACCGCATCCTCTACAGCCTGCTCTATTTTTATGTGGACACCGACCACCTGCGCCGCCAGGCCGGCAGCCAGGAGATCAACGATATCCTGCGCTATTGTGCGGACGTTTTGGGGAACCACACCGCTCAAACGGATATCCTGGCCCAAACGTCGGAAAACAGCTTTGCCCTCCTGCAGTTTTCCGGGGATCCAAAGCATATCCAGGCCTGGGCCGGCCCGGTGCTGCAAAAGATCCGCGCTTACCCTGCGGCGCACGGCAAACCTTTTGCAATTGATATCGCTGTTGGGGTCTACCCGCTCGCAATGGGCAGCCGGGAGCTGGATGAAATGATTTCCTATGCCAGGCAGGAAGCCCTGCGCGCTTTGGCCGCCCAGAAAGATATCCTGTTTTTTACCCGTGACTCTCTCAACAGGATCCAGCTGGAACAAAAGCTTCGGGCAACGGTAGCGCGGGCGTTGGACAGCAATGAGTACCAGCTTTATATCCAGTTTTATGTGGACGCCCAAACCCATCGGATCGTTGGCGGCGAAGCGCTTTCCCGATGGTTCCATCCCGAACAGGGCTTGCTGCTGCCCAAGGTTTTTGTCCCCGCACTTGAGCGGTGCGGCTTGATTGATAAGCTGGATTATCACTGCCTGCGCAGCTCCTGCAAGTTCCTGCAGGAGCTTTGCGACCATGGAATATGTGATTTCTTCCTGTCCTGCAATTTTTCCCGGGATACCTTTGCCGGCGACGGCTTTGTGGAGCAATGCAAACAGATTATCGGCGCCTTTTCTTTCCCACGGGAGCTGCTCATCTTTGAACTGACCGAAAGTGTTTGTACAGAGGATCTGGCTGCTATCCGGTCAAATATGCTGGCACTGAAGGAATATGGTATCCGTATCGCCCTGGATGATTTCGGGGAAGGATTCACCTCTTTTTCAGATTTGCAGGAATGTCCTGTAGACGGCGTCAAGCTGGATAAAGGGCTTGTTGGCAATGTCTTGACAAAAAAGGCGAATGCTATCCTGCGGGCCGTGATACAGGTAGGGCATGAAATGGGGCTTACCATGCTGGCGGAAGGGGTGGAAACCGAAGCGCAGGCTCAGGCCCTGCAAGCCATCCATTGTGATGTGCTCCAGGGTTATCATTTCTATGCCCCTGCCCCACAGGCACAAGCCAGGGACAAGCTGCTCGCAGCAGCCCAGCCTTTCCGCCGCTGATTGGGTACGGCGTTCCCCATCCGGCAGCTGTAAGGGCGGCCAACGGCACCAACAAAAAAGCACTGCATAAGCAGTGCTTTTTTGTTGGTGCCGACAGATGAAAGTTCACCATGCAGATCATCCTCAATCGGCAGCTGTCTATCTGGAGAGAGCCTTGTGTTTTGGATATAATAGCCCAACCTCCCCCCGGTCCCTACAATGAGGCCGGGACAATAGCTTATTTTTTTGGCTGATCCGGGTCTGTTCTATTTGGCAGCCGCACTGTGAGAAGGGCAGCCGCCAACGCCAGCAGAGCAATCGGAACCGTCCAGGGATTGGCGAGCGCCAGCCCCTCCCAGCCGGTGGTCACCAGTGCGATCACCAGCGCAGCCCCGGCACATACGCAGCCCGCCAAACGCCGTTTCCCTGCGGCCTTCCCCCTGAGGGCTGCCAAAAGGACGGCTGCCAGCGCTAAGATGGCGTTGAGCAGGATAAACGGCTTGCTGCCGGTATTGGATGGAGCGGCGGACGCTGCCTGCCCATCCGCTTGGTCTTCGTCAAGTGCTTTTTCGGGAGCTGTCCCAGCCGCATCGATCGGCTGCTCATCCGGCTGAACGGTCTCCGGTGTTATTTTTTCAGAGGATTCGGACGCAGCCGGATCCAAGCTGCTGTCCGGTACGGGCGATGGCGTCGAATCCGGGCTGCCCTGTGCTGTTGGCAGATCGGAGTCGGGCTGGGCCTGCGGTTTTTCCGGGAGGGAAAGCGGCTTTCTATCGCCGTCATCCCCGCTGCTGTCATCTCCGCCGCTCTGGCTGGGCCGCGCATCCGACACCAGGATGGAATAGAGCGAGAACCGTTTGGCAAAGATGGTGATGGCTGTTTTGCTGCTGTTGAGCGTATAATATTCGCCCCACTCGTTTTCCGTCGTCCGGATTTCGTCCACTTCACCTTCATGTTCCCGGATTACCCGGTAATTGCGGCAGTTTTGCAGTGCACCGTCAAGCGGGATCACGACCTCCATCGGCAGGTTGGCTTCGTGGATCAGGTCGCTGCCGGCATTGCTGCCGTCGGCGCTCGCCCAGGATTTT
>CALXGW010000018.1 GCA_944387965.1 uncultured Anaerotruncus sp.
AGAGGTGGGGCTGGTTTCCGGGATGCCCAGCACGTTGATCGCACAAAGATTTGCCAATACAACGCAAAGCCCCAAAATGACGCCGAACAGCCCAATCATCCCGCCAACCACAATAAACGCAAACCGCAGGATGGTCACCGGCTCATAAAGGGACGGAACCACAAAGGAACTGATCGCTGTCACTGCCACTACCATCACCATTGGGGAGCCAATGATACCGGCCGTTACCGCCGCATCCCCGATCACCAACGCCCCTATGATGCTTACCGCATGCCCCACTGTTTTCGGCATGCGCAGCCCGGCTTCCCGCATGATCTCATAAATGAAAAAGATAATCAGCGCTTCAAGCATAAGCGGGAACGGGGTGGTTTCTTCACTGGAAACCAGCTGCATCAGCAGCCGGGACGGTAAAAGCTCCGGATGGAAGGTCCCGATCGCCACATACAGCCCCGGCAGCAGGATCGAAAACAGGAAAGCGGCATATTTCAGCCACCGGATACAGGTCGCAAAATAAGGCCGGTGGCAATAATCGTCAAAGCTTTGAAAATGCTCATTGAATAGATACGGCACCACCAAAGCGTACGGCGTACCATCCACCAATATCCCGATCCTGCCCTCCGCTACTTTTGCACAAAGCGTATCCGGGCGTTCAGTATAACCGACCCCGGAAAAAATCGAAACCGGCCCGGAATCCAAAAACGGCTGGATATATCCGCTTTCCAGCAGGACATCCATCTTAACCTTGGCGATCACATAGCGCACCCGCCGCAATAATTCCGGGGAAACCATATCCCGCAAATAGACCAATGCAATATCTGTGCGGCTTTTTTCACCCATCTCACCCATTTCGAAAATCAGATCGGGCGATTTGAGTCGACGGCGCACCATGGAAATATTGGGCCGCAATTTTTCAATAAAGCCCTCCCGGCTCCCGCGGACATTCGATTCCCCTTCCGGTTCACTCACCGAACGGCCGGTATATCCCTGTATCCCAAAAGCGAAACCCATCGCTTCCCCATCGATCAGCAAAACCACAAACCCGGACATCATAAACCGGAACAATTCCCCATAGGTATAAAATTCCTTTTGATCCGGCGCCAATAAGCTGTGATGGCGGACCCAGTCGGCCAGCAGCGCGTGCTCCGGCTGTTCGAGTTTTACCCCTGTCAATGGCGCCGCAAACATTTTGGAAAATACATTGGTATCCACCATCCCTTCACAAAGCAGCACCGCACAGTGGATCCCGCTCACTTCCAATTCATGTACGATCAAATCGCCCGAATCCATAAACAGGCTGCGTACCCGGATCAGGCATTTCAAAAGCTCCCCGGAAAGTTTTTCTTCCAGCCCCGGTGTTTTCCCCGGCGGCTGATATGCAGGGGATGGTTTTAAAAAACGGTTTCCCCGTATGCCAAAAAAATCCATAAGGCACCCTCTCTTACGATAAAAATCCATGGTTAGTATGGGGAAAAATGCAATGGAATATCCAGGAGGGTTTTGACAAAACTAGCTTTTGTCAAAACCTTGTAAGAATCCGGGGGCTTTGTTTTATGTTTGTAGTATTTTTCCGTGTGCTTTTGATCTATGGGCTGATTATCGTCAGCCTGCGCTTGATGGGTAAGCGGCAGCTGGGCCAGCTGCAGCCATCTGAGCTGGTCGTTACCATCCTGGTATCCAATATCGCTACAATGTCGATCGAAGATACCAATGTACCGCTTCTCAGCGGCATCATCCCCATATTGACCTTGGTTTCTTTTGATGTGATCATTTCCGCCATTACCCTAAAGTTTGTCAAAGCCCGCCGGATGATCTCCGGAAGGCCGCGGGTCATCATCCGGGATGGAAAAATCGATCAGAAGGAACTGCATGAGTTGCGTTTTTCGATCGACGATATGATGGAGCAGCTGCGCGCAAACAATATCTTTGATATCCGCGATGTTGCTTTCGCTATCGTGGAAACGACCGGCCAGCTTACGGTATATCAAAAATTCAGCGCGCAGCCGGTGACTGCAAAAATGCTGGGGCTGCAGGGGACTGCCGCTGACGATGCCCCGCCGGTCGTGGTCATCAGCGACGGCATGGTGGTGGAAAGCGGCCTTTCCTACTGCAATTTAAAGCCGGCATGGCTGGAAAAGACCATACAGGAAAATGGGTATACCTGCCAGGATATCTTTCTCATGACCTGCAACCGGCAGGCGGATTATTGGATTGTGCCGATGGAATACAAAAAAGGCAGGCATAAGGGGGCGGGCAAATGAAGCGGCTTTGGATCGTGCTTGCCATCATCCTGTTCATTTTTGCCATCTGCTCGTTGAGTTTATGGCATCTGCTGGTGGTCACCGATCAAATGGAAACCACCCTAGAACAGATGTCACAGGCGGTCATGCAGGAGGAATACAGCCATCTGGACACCCTGATTGCAGATTTCCAGGAGGAATGGCATCAAAATGAGGATATTATGGTGCGGTATATCCATCATGAAGCGCTGGATACTGTCACCGGTGCGGCTGCGCGGCTGCCCGCCCTGGCCCGGTATGGGTTATACGGTGAACTTGCGGCAGAGATCGAACGGATCCAGGAACTGCTTTACCATATCTGCCAGTCTGAGATCCCCTCCTTTAGGAATATCTTTTGACATCCTGCTTTTGTCCCGCAATATCCACCCTGGGCGGACAACTGTCGGGGCATGCCGGGAATTCAGATTTTTTGTAAAAAAGGTAAAAAGAGGGATTGACATTTTCCATTTATGCGTTATAATATAACTCGTGACTAAAACACATTGCCCGATTGTGTAATGGTAGCACGACAGACTCTGACTCTGTTTGTCTGGGTTCGAATCCTAGTCGGGCAGCCAACAAAGGTTTTAGTCACATCTTCCGAGGTGTGGCTCAGTTTGGTAGAGCGCTGCGTTCGGGACGCAGAGGCCGCAAGTTCAAGTCTTGTCACCTCGACCAAAAAAGGTACGGTTTTTTACCGTACCTTTTTTTGTATAAAGAAAACCACTCGCTAGGCGAGTGGTTCAAAAAAGCCTATGGCGATGAAAATGATAAAAAAACTCCCTTTGCTATAATAGAAGTGCGGTCTGCCAACTGCACAAACAATAGCA
>CALXGW010000019.1 GCA_944387965.1 uncultured Anaerotruncus sp.
CAGATGCAATAGAGCAGGCCGGGCAGATATTTGCTGTAATAGACCTGCATGGATTCCACCCCGTCCACCGAGGCGGTGATTGCAAAGACCGGGCCGACCCGTTCGATATTGCCCACATCCAGTTCCAACACCTTGGAAAAAATCCGCTGCCGCAGGTTGGTGCGGGCTTTGGCAGTACAGCGGTATTCCGCCTCACCGGCCAGCAGTTCAAACAGGAACATCAGCCCTGCGGCGATCAAAGCAGAAATGACCGCCGAGCGTCCCTGCGCGGCAGTCAGGCTGGGGGAATCTATATTGCCCAAAAATTGGGAGATGGTTTTGGCAAAAGTGGTGGTCCAAACCAGGGCTGCCATCTTTAAGGCGACGATGGCAAGCATCCATCCCCACAGCCCTTTGGACATTTTCAGAAGGGTACGGTTGAGCAGCAGCATAAGCAGCATCCTTCCTGTTGGTCACATGATAAAACCGCCCCTCCAGCCGTCCGGGACGGTGTGGGGGCGATTCCCATTATAAGGGATTTAACGGTGTAAATCAAGGGCGGGGAGGGGATGGAAAATCCCAGTGGCCCTGCGCACGGCCTGCACTGTGCGGCAAAAGGAAGCCCGGCCCTGTGAACGGACAGGGCCGGGGCATCCTGAAAAAATATCATCACAAGCTGTTGGTAAGCCGCAATCAGGCATTGGAAGCATTTTCCGCTTCCAGCCGGCGGAACAGGCGGGCCAGCACAGTCACCGCTGCGATGGACAGCACCAGTTCCGCACTGAACTGGGCATAGGTGAGCCCATAAAGCGGGAACAGGTAATTGAGGATGCACAGCGCCGGGATTTCCAGCACAACCTTGCGAAGCACGGCAAAAATCAGCGCCTGGCGTCCCATGCCGACTGCCTGGAAAACGCCGACTGCCAAAAAGTCCATGCACAGGAACGGCAGCCCCAAGCAGAATCCATGCAAAAAGCGGGATCCATACGCGATGATTTCTTCATTGCTCATAAACAGGGTAATCAACTGGCCGGAAAAGAAGAAATAAATGGCTGCGACTAAGGTGATTGAAGAAACAGCCGTCCTTGCCGCAAACCGGACAGTGCCTTTCATCCGGCGGACATTCCCGCTTGCATAGTTATAGCTGACCAGCGGCATGATCCCTTGGGAAAAGCCCTGGGAAACATACATCGGTACCATGTTGATCTTCTGGCTGATACCCATGGCGGCGACCGCAGCCGCTCCATAGACTGAGGTAAAATTATTGAGCAGGGTCATGCCGGTGACATTGAGCAGGTTCTGGATGGCAGCGGGTATCCCAACCCCGCAAACCCCACGCACAACCGCCTTTTCAAAGCCAAATTTTTTCGGGTGGACACAGACATAGGTGCGCCCGTGCCGGATGACTAAAAGTACCGCAAAATACAGGCAGGCGACACAGTTGGAAAGGAAGGTCGCTAGGCCGGCGCCGCCTGCACCCATATTGAACCCCCAAGGCAGGATAAAGATGGGGTCAAGGATAATGTTTAAAATACAGCCGCTCATTGTCCCGATGCTTGCGTGCATGGCCGAGCCTTCCGAACGGAACAGGTAGGCCATGACGACATTCAGAATGGCCGGCACCGCCCCGCAGCCGACCGTCCAGTTCATATATGCGGCAGTCGCTTCCATCGTAACAGGGTCCGCGCCGAGCAGCAGGAGCAACGGATGCTGGAACACTGTGCAGAGCAGGGAAAACAGCAGCCCGCTGCCGATCGCGCAATAAAACCCAAAGGCGGAACTGCGCGAAACGGTATCATAATCCTTGCGCCCCAGCGCACGGCTCATCATGCTTGAACTGCCCACCCCAAACAGGTTATTGACCGCATTGAAGGCCAGCAATACCGGCGCGGCCAAGGTGACGGCTGCATTTTGCACCGGGTCGTTGAGCATGCCGACAAAATAGGTGTCCGCCAGGTTATAAAGCACCATCACCAGCGAACTGAGGATGGTCGGGACGGCAAGTGCAGCGACCGCCCTGGGGATGGGGGCCTGTTCAAATAGATAAGCTTTTTGGCTGTCTGGTTGCAATCTGTTCATCTCCTATGGGTTTTATTTTTTGGGGGGGTGTCCGGCAGGACGAGCGGCACGGAAATAAGAAATCCGAACCCTATCCCAACTGGGAAAAGTCCGGATTCATGCGATTCTGGCATGGATAAATGCGGGCTGCGCTCCGAGGCCGGTATCCGCAGCCGCGGGAGATGGGATACGTCAGGAAGCCGCTAAGGTCATGCTGTGGCATCGGATTGATAACGGCTAGGGCATGGGTTCGCTTTTTTGCCGTGCAATAAAAATTGGTGCGGGTAACAGGGGTCGAACCTGCATGGATTGCTCCGCCAGATCCTAAGTCTGGTGCGTCTGCCAGTTCCGCCATACCCGCAAATAGGCCCGATACGATAACGGTTAAATTTTATTATACAGGAAAATGATGAGGCTGTCAATCTTTGCGGATAGGTGTCACAGAGGTGCCAAATACCGCTTGCTGTGACGGATACCGGGCGGTGTTGGCACAGGGAAAACCCTGCTTGTGGGGCCGGCAGATTCTTGCTATAATCCCAATGGAGGGCGATTTTATGGTGCAATTGGGAAAGCAGCCGGATACGCTGGCGATCATTGGGAACGGGTTCGATCTGGCGCACGGATATCAGACGCAATATCACGATTTTGTGAGGCACACAGACAGCGTATATTTGGAGCAGTTCAAATCCTGCTGCGAAAATGAAAAGATCACCACCTGGTATTTGTTTGAAGACAATATCCGTCTGATTACCGAACGGCTTTTCCTTCGGTCGATGGCAGAATCCTGCGATTTTGACGATAACCGCAGGGAGGCCGACCGGTTGGCAGAGGTTTTCCGGAATATCCAAACGCTGCTTTTGCAGTATCTGGCCAAAGAGGTTGCAGGGAAATCGTTCCAGAAAAAGCACAGCATTGAAGGACAGGTCGGGGAGCATGCGATAGCCATCAATTTCAATTATACCGATACAGCCGAGCGGTACTTCAAAAAGGTCTTTTATGTACACGGCTCCCTGGCTGAAAAGGATATCCTGTTGGGGTATGATTACAGGGAGGAACCTTGCCTGGCCCAATTTGAGGATATGCGCTGGTCAAAACGCATTTGCAGGGAAGCCCTTGCCTTCCGGAGGTTATTCCTGCAAAACAAACGGCTCCCGCCTGACAGCAAAAAATATCAGGAATTGCTTTCCGGGCTGGAAAGCTATCAGCATTGGGAAAACAGCGGCAGGGGATTGGATGAGGAAGCGCAAGCATTTATTCCCCATTATCAGACCATCCATTCCTTTTTAAAAAAATACCGGCAACATCCCTTTCCTGGCCTGGATTATCGCGCGATAAAAACCGTTGTGGTGTTGGGCCATGGGATCGAAGCAGATAAAGTTTATCTCAAAACCCTTTTGGGCCAATGCAAACATTTGGACAAAGCCGTCATCTTTCGTTACGATGGCGAAACAGAGGAAAGCTACCAAAATAAGTGCCGGTTTTTCGCGCCCTACTGCGGGACCATCCAGCAGGCGTCCTATTGACCGCAGATGCGCCATACGGTAATCATTTTATCCAACCAGACATCGAAAACAAAATCCCCAGGGGCAGATACCCCTGGGGATGCAAAAAGTTTCTGAAACGCCAATCAGCGTTTGGAGAACTGCGGAGCGCGACGGGCAGCCTTGAGGCCGTATTTCAATCGTCTGAGCGATGATTTTCCTTGATATTCCGGGCTTTTTTGAGCCTCGGCCCCTCGGTTGTCCTATTCCTTAACCAAAAAACAGGCCACTTTTA
>CALXGW010000020.1 GCA_944387965.1 uncultured Anaerotruncus sp.
AGTCCAAGCCGATCCGGCTGAAAGGCGGGCGCACGCTTTGCAAGGTGCTGGCGGCGGACGACACCGCATCGATGGAACTGACCTTTTTCAATAACCGTTTCATATTGGACCAGCTGGAACTGGATCACGACTATCTTTTTTATGGACGAGTGGAAGGCGGGCTGCTTCACCGGGCAATGACATCCCCGGCCGTTTACCCGTCGGAAGGCGAAACGCCGTTTCTGCCGGTCTATCGATTGACAGCCGGGCTTTCCAACCGGGTATTGGCCCGGCTGGCGATGCAGGCGTTAGGCTGTGCAGATACCCTTTGCGACAGCATTCCACCGCAGGTCTGTTCGGAACATGGTTTGGCGCCGCTTTCGCAGGCAATCCCGGATATCCATTTCCCCCAAAGCAGGGAAGCGCTCGGACAGGCCCGCCGCCGGTTGATTTTTGAGGAACTGTTCCTGCTGGCGGCGGGGATTGGATGGCTGCGTGCGCGCGCCCTTTGCCAAAGCGCCCAGCCGCTGCCGGCCTGTTCCATGCAGCCGTTTTATGACGCCCTGCCGTTCACCCTGACCGGCGCACAGCAACGGGCGATCGAAGACCTTACTGCCGACCTGCAAAAGCCTGTGCCCGCCAACCGGCTGGTACAGGGGGATGTCGGTTCCGGCAAAACAATGGTGGCGGCAGCGGGGGCATATTTTGTGTTCCGTGCCGGCAAACAGTCGGCAATCATGGCGCCGACCGAACTGTTGGCCCAGCAGCATTTTGAAGGGTTGTCCCCGCTTTGTGAAAAATTGGGGATGCGGGTCTGCCTGTTGACCGGCTCGATGTCCCCGACGCGGAAAAAACAGGTGTACCAGCAGCTGAAAAACCATGAGGTGGATCTGTGCATCGGGACCCATGCGCTTTTGTCCGAAGGGGTGCATTTTGCTGCGCTGTCTTTTGTCGTGACCGATGAGCAGCACCGGTTTGGCGTTGCCCAGCGGGCAGCCCTCCAGCAGAAGGGGCAGCATGTGCATACGCTGGTGATGTCTGCAACCCCAATCCCCCGCACACTTGCACTGATGATTTATGGGGAACTGGATATCTCGGTGATCGATGAACTGCCGCCGGGACGACTGCCGGTTTTGACCTATAAGATCAGTTCCGGCAAACGGGAACGCGCATTCCATTTTATCCGGCAGCAGCTGGGACAGGGCCGGCAGGCGTATATCGTCTGCCCGTTGGTGGAAGAAGGGGAGGAAGACCGGGGGATGCTGGCGGCGGACGCCTATGCCAAACAGCTGCAGGAAAACGATTTTGCCGGCTGCCGGGTAGGGCTTTTGCATGGCCGGATGGGCAATGCAGAGAAGGAATCGGTGATGGCAGCATTCAAAAATGGGGAAATCCAGCTGCTTGTATCCACAACGGTTGTGGAAGTGGGGGTGGATGTGCCGAACGCGGTGGTCATGATGGTGGAAAATGCCGAGCGGTTCGGCCTAAGCCAGCTGCATCAGCTGCGGGGACGGGTCGGCCGTGGAAAATCCCAGTCCTATTGCATCCTGCTTTCGGATAACCGCAGCCAGGAAACGGTGGAGCGGCTGCAAATGATGTGCCGGACAAACAACGGGTTTGAGATTGCGGAATACGACCTGAAGACCCGCGGCCCCGGGAATTTTTTGGGGCAGCAGCAGCACGGCCTGCCCCAGCTGCGGATTGCCGACCTTGCAGCCGACGTCCATCTCGTGTCGGATGCGCAAAAAGCCGCGCAGGAGGTCCTGGAAAAGGACCCTGCGCTGGACGCCCCGGAACATCGCTTGTTAAAACAGCAGGTGCAGCGACTGATGGACGCAGTGGGGGAGCGCCCGAATTGATGTGGTATCCGTCCTGTATGGGGAACCGGTATCCTGGCTATAATATTGTCTGCCGGATGGGCTGCCCTGCCCGGGAAATCTTGCGCGCCGGGCGCCCGGCCCCATGCCGGCACACAGAATATCCCCGGGGAAGTCTTCCCCTGGAGGAATGGTTGGGACGGAGGGGTTTTTTGACAATCCATACAGCAAATTTGCAGCTTCTATTGCAGCAGGACCGGCATGCCCGGCATTATTTTGATACGCTTCCCAGTTATGTCCAGGATTTGATCCGGCGGGGCGATACACCGATCCATTCACAGGATGAACTGCGCAGATGCGCCGACCGGATGATCTACCGGCTGAGCAGGTGATTGTTTTCCCGGGCCGGATGTGTTATGCTAAAGCCGGAGGTGCTTTGAAATGCAGCTGATACATGAAGAAAACCGGATTTATGGGAACAATGCGGACGGGAAACTGGTGGCAGAGATCACCTTCCCGGAAATTTCCGATGGGATCGTCGTGATCGACCATACTTTTGTCGATAACTCCCTGCGCGGGCAGGGGGTCGCCGGGCAGCTGGTACAGGCGGCTGCGGAGGATTTGCGGTCGAGCAAACGCAAAGCGCGCCTGACCTGTTCCTATGCGGTTGCCTGGTTTTCACGGCATCCGGAGTATGCAGATCTTCTGCTTGCGGAAGAATAACAGCAAAAGGCTGGCCTGCATGCCGGCTTTTTGCGGGACAGGTTTGACAGGAGGGATTGGCTTGGATTTTTTCAGCGCAACGTCGATCGGGCAGATGCAGGTAAAAAACCATTTTATCCGCTCTGCCACCAATGACAGCAAGGCGAGTGAGGACGGGCATCCCACCGGTGAACTGGTGCAGGTTTATGAAAAACTGGCACAGGGCGGGGTG
>CALXGW010000021.1 GCA_944387965.1 uncultured Anaerotruncus sp.
GACGCAGAAATTGGCAAGATATGTGGTATTAGCAGAAGCACAATTTTCCGCAGACGGAAAATAGCCTTGCGTTTCATGCGAAAAGAAATGGATGTGTTCAAGAATGATGAATAGGAAGCATAATTTGCTGCCCTATAAAACGATTGTAAGGGCAGTCGCCGGGGAGTCGGAAGCGGTAAACACCGTCATTCAAACCTATACCGGCGATATCAAATACCTGTCTTACTTTTAAATGGTATTTAACGGTATGCAGCGGTAAAAAAATATAAATTAAATTAAAAATTTTGTCAAAAAGCACAAAAAATGGCATAAAAAAGTTACAGACAAAAGTGGATTGTCGAAGAAAAAGCCTTGCAATTTTGTGATACAGACAGTATAATGAAAAGGTAAAAGTGGAGAAAAGTGGAGAAAAGTGGGTCAATTGCCGCTGCAGTGGTGAAAAACCCCTGAAAGGAGGGACGAAGATGCTCACCGGACAATATGCCCATAACCTGGATACCAAGGGCCGGGTGAATTTTCCCGCGCGGCTGCGGGAAGAACTGGGTGAGCGCTTCGTCATCACACGGGGGCTGGATAACTGCTTGTTTGTCTATTCAATGGAGGAATGGGCATTTCTGGCGGCGAAACTCCATGAACTGCCGATCTCCAAATCCGCGCCGCTCAACCGCTTTTTCTTTGCAGGCGCCGCGGAGGTGGAACCGGACAAGCAGGGACGGGTGCTGATCCCAGCGCATCTGCGGACCTATGCAGGGCTTGACCGGGACGTCGTCATTGCCGGGGTATCCAACCGGGCGGAGATCTGGGACAGCGCGCGCTGGGAAGCCAACAATGCGCTGCTGACTTCCGAAGCGATCGCCAATGCGATGGACGAACTGGGGTTTTAAGGGATGGGACAGGAATTTTCACATATCCCGGTGCTTTTGCAGGCGTGTATGGACGGGCTCAATATCCGGCCAGACGGCATTTATGTCGACGGGACGGCTGGCGGGGCCGGGCACTCGCGGGAGATTGCAAAACGCCTTTCGGAAAATGGGCGGCTGATCGCCCTGGACAAGGACCCGGATGCGGTCGCAGTGGCTTCGCAGCGGCTGGCCGTTTATCCGAACGCCCAGGTGGTGGAAAGCGATTTTTGTTACCTGTGCGATGTTTTGGACCGACTGGGGATCGCGTCGGTGGATGGGATCCTGTTGGATCTGGGCGTATCCTCCTTCCAGCTGGATACGCCGGAACGCGGGTTCTCCTATATGCACGATGCGCCGCTGGATATGCGTATGAGTAAGTCGGGACTTTCGGCATATGATGTCGTCAATGGGTATGATTACAAGGAATTATGCCGTGTTTTCTATGAGTATGGGGAAGAACGGTTCTCCCCGGCAATCGCAAAAAATATCTTGAAGGCGCGGGAAAGCCGACCGGTCAAAACAACCGGGGAACTGGTGGAGATCATCAGCCGGTCGATCCCGATGAAAGCCCAAAAAGAAGGCGGGCATCCGGCAAAACGGGTGTTCCAGGCGATCCGGATTGAAGTAAATGGGGAACTTTCCAGTTTATCCGCTTTTTTGGAGCAGGCGTTCGACCGTCTGCGGCCGGGCGGACGGATGGCGATCATCACCTTCCATTCGCTGGAGGACCGCATGGTGAAGAAGCGGTTTGCCGATCTTTGCCGGGGGTGTACCTGCCCGCCGGAATTCCCGGTGTGCGTATGCGGGAACAAGCCCAAAGGCAAGCTGGCCAACCGCAAGCCCATCGAGGCGTCTGAGGCGGAAAAAGCGGAGAATCCCAGAAGCAAAAGTGCGAAACTGCGTGTGATTGAAAAGCTGTAGGTTGTGAAGGCGAGGAGGAATGGTTTTGCGGACCAATTATGTCAATATGCAAAGTACGGCTTATGATTTAGACAAGTTCCTGCCGCGCCAGCGTCCGGTGCGAAAACCCACATTGACCGTCACCCGTCCGGCCCAGGCAGCCCGGGCGCGGGCACGGATACAGCTTGGTCTGAAGATTACAGCCTGCCTGGCGCTGGTGATCACCGTTCTGGTGACGATGCTTTACAGCCGGGCAGTCCTGACCGAACTGAGCAGACAAATCGAAGTGGAAACCGAAAACCTCAACAATGAGATCAGTGAAGGAACCCGGCTGAACGCCGAATTGGAGTCGAAGGTTTCTTTGCGGAATGTGGAAGAATATGCCACCCAAAAGCTGGGGATGGCTACGATGGATAAAGAGCAGGTGACTTATGTCGACCTGAGCGAAGGGGACAAGATCGAGCTGACCCAATCTTCGCCAAAACAGACGATTTTTGACCGGATACAGCTCGCAATCAGCAATGTAAAGGAATACATGGGAAAAGATTGAATAGATATATAGGGCAGAGGATTGCCCGGCTGGACAATAGACAGAAAGCAAGAAGGGGGCGGGAATGACAAGCCTGTGGGACTTCTTGCTTTCCTATTATTTCGCGCAAAATCCGCGTTGGATCGGCAAAAAACAACCGCATGGCAGCCAATTGGCTGCGGCGAAGGGAGTCGGGGTATAAAGGCATGGCAAAAACACCAACCTATCGGATGAAGAGCAGAATGGTCATTGTACTGGTCGCAATGGTCGTATTGGGCTTTTGCGTCATTTTGCACCAGCTGTTCCGGATACAAATCGTACAGGGGGCGGAATATCAGGAATACGCCTTGAACCAACAGCTGCGCAGCACACGGATCGGCGCCCAGCGCGGGGCGATCTATGACACCAACGGCAAGACGCTGGCCAAGAGCGCGACTGTGTGGTCGGTATGCATTGCGCCGGCGAATATCAAGGACAATGCCGACCGCCAGGCGGCGGTCAGCGATATCCTGGTACAGACGTTGGGGCTGGAACGGGACTTTGTGCAAGGGAAGCTGGAGCGCACCAACAGCCTGTATGAAGTGGTCAAAACCCGCGTGGAAAAGCCGCAGGCGGACGAACTGATGGAAAAAGTAATCGATAACGGGTTGAGCGGCGCTATTTTCCTGGAAGAGGATACCCGGCGGTATTACCCGTATGAAAATTTTGCATCCACTGTGCTGGGATTTGTCAATGCGGAGAACCGGGGCGCTTACGGGCTGGAATCCTATTATGACAAAGTGCTTTCCGGCACGCCGGGACGCACGGTATCGCTGCGGGATTCCAAAGGCGTGACCATGCCGATGCAGTATGAACAGACCGAACCGGCAAAAGACGGCAACTCTTTGGTCCTGACCATCGACGAAAAGATCCAGCATTATTTGGAGAAAAACCTGGAAATGGGCGTCGCCGAGCATAAGGTTGGGAACCGCGCAGTCGGGATCGTGATGGACCCCAAGACTGGGGCGGTGCTGGCGATGAGCACCAAGCCGGACTTTGACCCGAATAACCCGAATGAAATTTATGACCCGAACGTCAAAGCGGAACTGGAAGAGCTGAACACAGCGGAAAACCAGGAACAATATCAGCAGGCGCTTTGGGAAGCGCAGAATGCCCAATGGCGAAATAAGGCAATCTCCGACCCGTATGAGCCGGGTTCGGTCTTCAAGATCGTGACGGCGTCCGGCGCGCTGGAATCGGGCGTGATAGACGAAACCTCCACCTTTTATTGCCAGGGCTGGGTGGAAGTCGCCGGGAAAGCCCGGTATTGCTGGGTGTGGAACAGCCAGCACCAGGGGCATGGGCAACAGAATATCGCGGATGCGATCAAAAATTCCTGCAACCCGGCGTTTATCGATATCGGCCAACGGATGGGCGCGCAGCTTTTCTCGCAGTATTTTTCCAATTTCGGCCTGACCGAGCCGACCGGTATCGACCTGCCGGGCGAAGCGGGGAGCATTTATTACACCGCCAACCAGATGGGGATCGCAGAGTTGTCGTCTGCGGCGTTCGGGCAGACCTTTAAGGTCACCCCGATCCAGATGATTACAGCGGCGTGTGCAGCCATCAACGGCGGCCAGCTGATGCAGCCGTATGTGGTCAAACAGATCATCGACCCGGATGGCAATGTGGTCAGCAACACCACCCCGCAGGTCAAACGTCAGGTGATCTCGGAAGACATTTCCGAACAGATCCGGGGATATCTGGAGCTCGTCGTACAGGAAGGTTCCGGTAAATCCGCACAGATCCCGGGGTACCGGGTGGGCGGGAAAACCGGTACTTCGGAAAAAATGGAACGGCTGGAAAACGGGGAATGGAATGATAAAAATATCCTTTCCTTCTTTGGGTTTGCACCGGTGGACGACCCGCAGGTCGCCTGCCTGGTCATGCTGGATGAGCCGGATATTTACAATGCGTATGGCTCCACCATTGCGGCGCCGATCGTTGGTTCGATTTTGGCGGATGTGCTGCCGTATATGGGCATCGAGCCGCAATTCACCGAGGAAGAACTGGAAGCGGTGGCTACCCAGACGCCGCTGGTGCTGGATAAGGATATCCACGAGGCAGAATCGATCCTGCGTATCGCAGGGCTGAAATCCCGGATATTGGGCAATGGTACAAAAGTGCTCAAGCAGGTGCCGGGGTATATGGAACCGATCCCGAAGGATTCGACGGTTGTGCTTTATACCGAAGAAGAGGCGGAAGGCGGGACCGTGCTGGTGCCGGATGTCGTTGGGATGAACGGCGCGCAGGCAAATCAGGCGATTATCAATGCAGGGCTGAATATATCGATCACAGGGACCGGGATCGAAGGATCCTACAGTATTGTAAAATCACAAACCCCACAGGCCGGTACCGAGGTGGAATCCGGTACGGTCATTACGGTGGAGTTTACCGACAGCACATTGGGAGGATAACATAAGCCCTCTCGTGCGGTTGGGGTACCCACCCACAAGGAGGCATTTGGATGCGTTTGACAGAATTGATTGATGGGCTGCAACTCAGCGGCCGCGTCCAGGACTGCGAAATTGCCGGTGTGACGGCGGATTCCCGTCAGGTGGAAAAAGGGATGCTGTTTATCTGCATCAAAGGCGGAAGGTTCGACGGGCATGACCATGCGCAGGAAGCATTGGACGCAGGGGCGGCAGCCATCGTCTGTGAACGCGACCTGGGGCTTCCCAACCAGCTGCTTTCATCCGATACCAGGCGCTGTTATGGCCGGCTGTGCGCCAACTGGTACGGCAACCCGTCCAAAAAGCTGGTTTTGGTGGGCGTGACCGGCACCAACGGCAAAACGACCATTACAACGATGGTAAAGCATATTTTGGAGCAGGCCGGCCAAAAGGTCGGGCTGATCGGGACGATACAAAATGAGATCGACGATATCGTCCTGCCGGCCAAACACACCACCCCCGACCCATTGGCACTGCACAGCATGCTTTCCCGGATGGTATCTGCCGGATGCCGGTATGTGGTGATGGAATGCTCATCCCATGCGCTTGACCAGCACCGGCTGGAAGGGCTGCATTTTGCCTCCGCCGCTTTTATCAACTTAACCCAGGATCATCTGGACTACCATCACGATATGGAAAACTACTATCACGCAAAAAAGAAACTGTTTTCCATGTGCGATACCGCCGTCATCAATATCGACGACGCGTATGGGCAGCGGCTGGCGGAGGAAGTGCGGTGTGAAACAAAGACCTTCTCGACCGAAAGCGACCTGGCGGATTTTACCGCAAAGAATATCCAGCTATCCCAGCAGGGTAGCCAATTCCTGCTGGTTGGGAAAAACCAGATTGCGCGGGTACGGCTGCCGATCCCAGGCGGGTTTTCGGTATCCAATGCGATGGCAGCCGGTGTACTCTGCCTGACGCTGGGGCTGCCGATCGAACAGGTGGCGGATGGGCTGGCCACCTGCCCGGGGGTATTGGGCAGGCTGGAAGTGATCCCGGCGGATGTGGATTTTACCATCATCCGCGATTATGCCCACAGCCCGGATGGGATTGAAAAGGTCGTTTCCACTATGAAACAGTTTGCCAAAGGGCGGGTGGTGCTCCTGTTTGGATGCGCCGGCAACCGCGACCGGGGCAAACGCCGGCTGATGGGGGAGATTGCCACCCGGCTGGCGGATTTTGTTATCCTGACTTCAGATAACCCGCGGGATGAGGATGAGATGCAGATTATCGAGGACGCCATGCCCGGCATTGAGGAACATCCCGATACCCCCTGCAAGGTCATCCCGGACAGATATGCCGCGATCGAATGGGCTTTGGAACATTGCGAGGCGGGGGATATCCTGATTTTAGCGGGGAAAGGGCATGAAGAATACCAGGTGCTCCGGGGCGAAACGATCTGTTTTGACGAACGCAAGGTGGTCGCCCAGATTTTAGAAAACCGGAAGGGTTGAAACAGTGATGCAGCCGATGGAAATACAGGAAATCGCCCGGGCAGTGGGCTGCCGGGGGAATTTTAGCGGGATGGTGGAGGAAATCTCCACCGATACCCGTACATTGCCGCAGGGATGCCTGTTTGTTGCGCTCAAGGGGGAACGTTTCAACGGGCATGATTATATCGTGCAGGCGTTTGAAAAAGGGGCGGCGTTTGCACTGGCGGATGAGCGCCGGGATTACGGCGCAGCTGCCGGCCGGGTCCTCTATACGGCGGATACCAAGCAGGGGCTGATGGCGATTGCGGCGGCATACCGCAAAAAATTCCCGATCCGCTGTGTCGGGGTGACCGGGAGCGTCGGCAAAACGACGACCAAGGATATGATCGCGCAGGTCGTATCGGCCGGCTACCGCACCCTCAAGACTGAGGGTAACCAGAACAATGAGATCGGCCTGCCGAAAACCCTGTTCCAGCTCAACCCGGCATATGAAGCGGCTGTTGTGGAAATGGGAATGGAGGGGCTGGGGGAGATTGCAGCGCTTGCCGCAGTCGCCCAGCCGCAGATCGGGGTCATCACCAACATCGGGGTCAGCCATATCGAACGGCTGGGTAGCCGGGAAAATATTTTGAAAGCAAAGATGGAATTGGCCGATGCGCTGCCGGACGGCGCGCCGCTGATCCTCTGCAAGGATAACGACCTGCTTTCCAAAGTCACAAGCGACCGGCTCCGGATACTGTTTTACAGCGTGGAAAACCGGGACGCGGACGTATGGGCTGAGAGGGTCGCCGAAGAAAACGGGCAGACCCGGTTCGATATCTGTTGGGCGGACGGGAACATCCATGTGCAGCTGCCCTGCGCAGGGGTACACAATGTGCAGAATGCGCTGGCAGCCTTTTTGGTAGGCAGGCAGCTGGGAATCCCGGCGGAAACATGCGCGCAGGCATTGGCGGGGTATGTGCCGTCCGGTATGCGGCAGAAGGTGGTGCAGCGGGACGGGTATACTGTGGTCGAGGACTGCTATAATGCGTCGCCGGATTCGATGTATGCGGCGCTGAAAACGCTGGAAAACTGGCAGGGCGGCAGCCGCCGGATTGCCGTACTGGCGGATATGCTGGAACTTGGGCAGATCAGCGAGCAGGCCCACCGGGATGTGGGACGGTTTGCCGCCATGCATGGGGTCGATCTGCTGCTTGCATATGGCCCCCAGGCGCGGTATTATGTAGAAGGCGCAAATGAAGTGCGCGCGATCGGCCGGCATTTTACCGAAAAAGAAACGCTCTGCCAGGCGCTGCGGCAGCAGGTGTCGCCCGGCTGCGTGGTCTGGGTGAAGGGGAGCCGGGGGATGCGGCTGGAAGAAATTTTAGAAGGACTTTACCGATAAGGGAGAATCATGGGATGGGTGTCACAACACAGCTTTTGACGGTGATCACAGCGTTTGGTGTAACAGCGGCGCTGGGATTGCCGCTGATCCCGTTTTTGCGGCGGATGAAATTCGGGCAGACGATCTTGGATATCGGGCCGGCTTGGCATAAAAAGAAACAGGGTACGCCCACCATGGGCGGCATAATGTTTGTCGCAGGGGCAACAATAGCAATACTGGCCGGTTTTGCATTGGGGACCTTCCAGGATGCCGCACTGGCAGCCGACCGGGTGGGGAACCTGAAATTGTTTGCGGGCGTGGTGATGGCGCTGGCCTTTGCAGCAGTCGGGTTCCTGGACGATTATATCAAGGTGGTCAAAAAGCAGAACCTTGGCCTGACTGCCCGGCAAAAATACCTGATGCAGCTGATTATCGCCGTGTTTTACCTGGTGATGCTGTGGGTATCCGGCGTGGGTTCGACGGTGGTGGAAATCCCATTCCTGGGCCAGTGGGATTTCGGGGTGTTTTATTATCCGCTGGCAGTGATCGTGATTACGGGCTTTGTCAATGCGGTGAACCTGACCGATGGGATCGATGGGCTGGCTTCGTCGGTGACCTGTATCTACGGGCTGGTGATGCTGGTCGTTGCCGGGATGCTGCGGTTTGCGCAGGCCGGGTTGATGGCGGCAGCGCTGATCGGCGGGACATTAGGCTTTTTGGTGTGGAATTTTTATCCCGCCAAGGTTTTTATGGGGGACACCGGGTCGCTGTTTTTGGGCGGGCTGGTGGTGGCGCTAGCATTTGACGTGGGGCTGCCGCTGCTGCTCATTTTCAGCGGGGTAATCTATTGGTGTGAGGCATTTTCGGTGATTTTACAGGTCATCAGCTTTAAAACCACCGGCAAACGGATCTTTAAAATGAGCCCCATCCACCATCATTTTGAAAAATCCGGATGGAGCGAAGTGAAGATTGTAACGGTGTTTTCATTTGTGCAGTTATGCGGCGGCCTGCTCGCGATTTTGGCGGTGCGGATGCTTTAAACGGCGTTTGGCAGCCGGAGGATACGCGGTAGGAAATGGGAGCGGCCAACGGCTGGCAGCCGGAAAGGGGATCAGATGGAATTAGCTAGGGAGGCGGGGTTTGCCCGTAAAAAAAAGCGGATCAAGGCGGAAAAAGGGGCGATGGACCTGACCTTTTTGGTGCTGGTCATGTCCCTTTTGGCCATTGGGCTTATCATGCTGTTTTCTGCAAGTTATGCCTATGCGTATTATCACGATGGCGACAGCTTTTATTACATCAAGCGCCAGCTGGTCTTTGCAATCGTTGGCGTGGTTGCGATGCTGATCGTTTCGCGGATCGACTACCATATCCTGCACCGGTTTGCGCTGCTGCTGTTCGGGGTGACCATCTTTTTGCTGGTGACCGTCCTGTTCTTCCATACGCGCGGGGATGCGAAGCGTTGGATCCCGCTGCCGGGCGGTATGACATTCCAGCCGTCCGAGGTCGCAAAATTTACCATTGTCGTGGTGTTTGCCCATTTGATTTCAATCAATTATAACAAGATGAAAAATCCCAGATATGGGCTGTATCCATTCCTCATCATTTTGGGCGCCACAGCGCTGCTGATGATTGCAGAACCCCACCTTTCGGGTACCATCCTGATTTTGGCCATCGGGTTCGTCATGATGTTTGTGGGCGGTACGAATGTCAGATGGTTTGTACTGGGTGTGACCGCGCTGGCTGTCATGGTCATCATACTGGCGTTTGTGCCGGGCGTGGTCGACTACGCGAAAAGCCGGCTTGTTTACTGGATCAACCCCTGGGATGACGCGCAGGGCAAAGGCTTCCAGACCATTCAGTCGCTTTATGCGATCGGTTCCGGGGGGCTGATGGGGGTCGGGATCGGCAACTCGCGGCAGAAGCATCTGTACCTGCCGGAACCGCAGAACGATTTTATTTTTGCTGTGGTTTGCGAAGAACTGGGGTTTGTGGGCGCGGCAATCATCATCCTGATCTTTGTGCTGCTGATCTGGCGGGGATATGTGATCGCCATGCGCTGCCGGGACCGTTTTGGTTCGATGCTGGCAGTCGGGCTGACGACCCAGGTGGGGGTGCAGACCATCCTGAATATCATGGTGGTGAGCAATACCATCCCCAATACCGGTATCAGCCTGCCGTTTTTCTCCTACGGCGGCACGGCGCTTTGCATGCTGTTGGCGCAGATGGGGTTTGTGCTGGCTGTTTCCAGGCAGGCAGCGGTGGAAAAAGAGTAAAGGGCTGCGGCTGGACCGGTCGCAGACAGGGGGCGGATATATTTGAAGGTCTTGTTCGCTTGCGGCGGGAGGGCAGGGCATATCAACCCTGCGATCGCAATGGCAAATTACATCAAAGCCAGGAAACCGTCGGCAGAGATCCTGTTTGCCGGGAATCCCAAAGGGATGGAGGCAAGGCTGGTGCCGGGCTCAGGGTTTGCATTTGCGCCGATTGAGATCATGGGGTTCCAGCGGCAGCTGAACTGGTTCAATATCAAGTACAATATTCGCTCTGTAGGCTGTTTGCTGCTTTCCACCAGCCGCTCGAAAAAACTCATCCGGCAGTTTGGGCCGGATGTCATCGTCGGTACGGGCGGATATGTGAGCGGGCCGATTTTGCGGGAAGGGCACAAAATGGGGATCCGTACCCTGACCCATGAATCCAATGCGTTCCCGGGGGTTACGACCAAACTTCTGGCGCATACCGCCGACAAGGTGCTGATTTCAGTCGAGGACGCCAAACGGTATCTGCCGAAAGGCCGGGAATATATCGTGACCGGCAACCCCATCCGGGAGGAAATCCTGTTTGCTGACCGGGAAAAGGTACGTGCCCGGCTGGGAATTGGGGAAGAACAGGTCTGTATCGTATCGTTTGGCGGGAGCCTGGGGGCGCGCAGGGTCAACGATGCGATCGCCGGGCTGATGGCGTGGGAACAGGGCAAACCGGGTTTTTACCATATCCATGCCACCGGCTCGTATGAAAAGGAGCGGTTTGCCGGCCTGCTGGAAGCAGCTGGCGTGCAAAAAAATGCCCGGCTGGATATCCGGGAATATATCAGCGATATGCCGGACTGCCTGGCGGCTGCCGATCTGGTGATCTCCCGGTCGGGCGCGATGACCCTTTCCGAACTGGAAGCGAGCGGGACTGCTTCAATATTGATCCCGTCGCCGAATGTGGCGGAAAACCATCAGTACCATAATGCAATGGTATTGGCGCGCCGGGAAGCGGCTGTTGTGATCGAAGAAAAAGACCTGACGCCCCAAAAACTGCAGAAAACGGTCGAAAAACTTTGCGCACAGCCGCAGACCTTGAAAAAACTTGGAAAAAATGCGCAGGCACTGGCCATTGTAGACGCCAACGAGCGCATTTATCAGGAAATCATGCGCCTTTTGCCCTGAATACAGGGCAAGTTTTTTTGATGGCATTTGGACAGGCTGTTTTCACCTCCATTTCTGAATCTGCATAGGATATTTTTGCAGGGGGGCCCTGTACCCTCGAGCAGTTCGGAAAGGGTGCGTGAAAATGGCAAAGCTGGTTGTCCAGGGGAAAAAGCGCCTGGAAGGGAAATTACAGGTGCATGGAGCCAAAAATTCGGTGCTGCCGATCCTGGCGGCGGGGCTCCTCTCAAAGGGATGCGTGATACATAATTGCCCGCAGCTGACAGATGTGGATGCAGCCTGTGATATATTGGAATACCTCGGCGCAAAGACCAAACGGGAAGGGGATACGATCGCAATCCAGCCGCAGGACAGCGGGAATTGCTGTATCCCGGATGAACTGATGCGCCGGATGCGTTCCTCAATCGTTTTTTTGGGGGCGATCATTGCGCGGTGCGGCCATGCGCGGCTTTCAATGCCCGGCGGATGTGAATTGGGCCCGCGCCCGATCGACCTGCATTTGGGCGCGCTCGAACGGCTGGGGGTCAAGATAGAAGAAGATCATGGATATCTGAACTGTACGGCGCCAAAAGGGCTGGCCGGTGCGGTGATCCCGCTGCCGTTCCCCAGCGTGGGGGCAACGGAAAATATCATGATTGCAGCCAGCCTGGCCAAAGGGGAAACAGTCATCAAAAATGCGGCGCGTGAGCCGGAAATTTCCGATCTGGCGGATTTTTTATGCGCCTGCGGGGCAAAGGTGCAGATGGGACGCAATGGGGATATCTGTGTGCAGGGGGTGCCGGCGCTGGGCGAAGCGGAGCATACGGTGATTTCCGACCGGATTGCGGCGGCGACCTATCTTTCTGCTGCCGCAGCGACCGGCGGGGATATCACCCTGGCCGGAATCTGCACCGAGCATCTTTCGGCGGTACTTCCGTGCTTTGAAGAGATGGGATGCAGCGTCTGGCAGAAGGCGGATGAGATCCGGCTGAAAGCGCCCGACAGGCTGCATGCGCTGCGGTGCATACGAACGATGCCCTACCCAGGGTTCCCGACCGATGCCCAGTCGCCGCTGATGGCGGCGGCATGTGTGGCTGACGGAAGCAGCATGTTTATTGAAAATATCTTTGAATCGCGGTATAAGCAGGTGCCGGAACTGCTGCGGATGGGTGCGGATATCAAGGTGGAGGGCCGGGTGGCGCTGGTGCATGGCGTGCCGGAGCTGCACAGCGCGCAGGTGCGGTGTACCGACCTGCGTGGCGGGGCGGCGATCGTGATCGCGGCTTTGGCAGCGCAGGGGCAAAGCGAGATTTTGGAGATCGGGCATATCGACCGCGGATATGAACGGCTGGAGGAGTCGCTTTCAAGTGTCGGCGCAGCGATCCGGCGGGTGCATTAACAAAATCTGGAAGTATCCCTCCGGCGATTGCACGGTGGGGTGCGGCGTGCTATAATAACAAAAACAGATATCCCGCAGGCGGGGAAGTCCCGCCGGGGCGGGGTGGCCGGGTATATTCGGGCCCGGCGGTTGGGGCCGGGGTGGATGCCCGGCCATGACAGCACTGCCTGCGCCGTTTTGCGGCGCAGGGGATGGGAAACGACAAAATCTGCCCGGTTTGGCCGAAAAAAAGGTGTATACTGGGCAGGAAGCCCCGCAAAAAAGCCGCTGCGTTTTGAGGGGTTTCGGGGGTTCGGAGGATCGGTATGAAGCAGAAGATATTTACCTTTGGAGGCGCGTCCCGCCGGCAGGCGGATGGCCGGGAAAAAGCTGTGGCTGCGGTTGCAGCGCGCAGGCGTAAGCGGCGCACCGGGCGTCAGACGCTCAACTATCTGCTTCTGCTGATTACGGCCGCCGCGGTGATGGCGGCGCTTTCCCTGACCGTCTTTTTCCATATCGAGCAGCTCAAAGTGAGCGGGAACACCAAATATGCAGCGGAAGAATTGATCGCCGGCAGCGGCATCCAGGTGGGGGACAACCTGTTCCGGGTGAGCGAACGGTCGGTGGAAAAAAAGCTGATTGAACAATTCCCGTATGTGGAGAGCATCGAACTCAAACGTACTCTGCCCGCAACCCTGACCATTGAGATCACCCAGGTGAAACCTTTGGGGGCGGTCAATACAGCGGCAGGATATGTGGTCGTCGGGGAAAACGGGCGGATTTTGGAAGCCGGGGCACAGTCTTTGTCGGAAGAGATGACAGTCGTGACCGGGATGTATCTGAGTTCCCCCACAGTCGGGCGCGTTTTGGGCAGCGTGGTAGAGGACGGGGAGATCATCTACCCGGATTCACTGCTCCAGGAGGAAGCAGCGCAGGCAGCCGAAGCGGCGCAGGCGGGCGAAGAGGCTGTCGAGATGGAGGAAAGCCAGCGCAGGCAGCTGGCGGCGGAAGCGGAAGAGGAAAGCTTCAAGATGCTTTCCTACCTGGTGGACGCAGTGCGGGAAACCAGTTTTGAAAAAATCAGCCTGGTGGATTTTTCCGACCGGCTCAATATTATGATGGTATACGATGGGCGGGTCATGATCGAACTGGGAAGCGAAAGCGATCTGGCATATAAGCTGAAATTTGCGCAGAAGGTCATTTTGGAAGAACTTTCAGAGGAATTTGAAGGGGTGGTGGACGCTTCCTATTCCAAGAAGATCTACACCCGGCCAGGGGATATTGAGCAGGAACTGTTGGAACGCCAGCTGCTGATCCAGCAGGAACAGCAGGCCGCGCAGCAGCCGCAGCAGCCGGATGAAACCAATCCGGAACTGGCGATCGTACCGGGCAGCGCGCCGGTATCGAGTTCGGGCGAAGAAGAAACGGCGGTATCTTCCTCTGAAGCAGAAACGCCGTCTTCCTCCTACGATGAATTGGCGGTAATCCCGGACAGCGCGCCGGTATCCTCAACGGATGAATCGTCGGGGGCCTCCTCGGGGTAAGTGACAGCAATGCGAAATTTTTGTGCGATAATTTTTCATGGGAAGGGCAAAATGCCTTGCGTTATACTGGCTTTTCTGCTAATATAAATACTATGAGCAGCCTTTTTTACCTGGAAAGGATTTGATTTGGTAAAACGCCCTGCCAGCAGGGAATACAATACAGGGGGAACAGCGATGTTAATGAACTTTGACATGGCAAATGATACGGAAAATATCGTTTCAATCAAAGTAGTCGGTGTCGGCGGCGGCGGCGGCAACGCGGTGAACCGGATGGTGGAATCCGGCATGAAAAGTGTGGAATTTGTTGCAATCAATACGGACAGCCCTGTCCTTTTAAAATCGAAAGCGACTTATAAACTACATATCGGGGACAAGCTCACCCGCGGTAAAGGCGCCGGCGGCAACCCGGAGAAAGGCCAGCGTGCCGCAGAGGAAAGCCGGGACGAGATCGCGGCTGCCCTCAAGGGGACGGATATGGTGTTTATTACTGCCGGCATGGGCGGCGGCACCGGTACCGGCGGCGCGCCGGTTGTGGCCGAAGTCGCGCATGAACTGGGGATTTTGACGGTCGGCATCGTGACCAAACCCTTCAATTTTGAAGGCAAACGCCGGATGGAACAGGCTGAAATGGGTATCACATCCCTGCGCGAGCATGTGGATGCGCTGCTGGTTATCCCCAATGAGCGGCTGAAGCTCATCAGCGAGGAACGCATCACCCTGCAGAACGCTTTTTCCGCAGCTGACAATATCCTCAAACAAGGGGTGCAGAGCATCTCCGACCTGGTCAATATCACCGGGATCGTCAACCTGGATTTTGCCGACGTGACCGCGATTATGAAGGATGCGGGTTATGCCCATATGGGCGTGGGGTCGGCTTCCGGGAAGGACAAAGCCAAAGTGGCTGCCGAAATGGCGATCACCTCCCCGCTGCTGGAAACCTCGATCAATGGCGCCAAAGGCGTGATCGTCAACATCACCGCTTCGCCGGATATCGACCTGAATGACATTGATATCGCTTCCTCCATGATCCATGACGCCGCGCATCCGGACGTCAACCTGATCTGGGGTGCGACCTTTGATGAAACCCTCAACGACGAGATGAAGATCACGGTGATCGCGACGGGGTTTGACAACGACAAGAATTTTGTGTTGCCCAATTATGGCGCCAAGCCTGCGGGCAACCAGGCGGCGCAGACGCCTGCAGAGCAGCCCCAGGCGCCGGGGAACACGGATAGCGACCCGTTTGATTTTGATTCGATTCTGTCAATCTTTAACAAGAAAAAATAAGATTGAGAGGGATATTGCTGGATAGGGCAGTATTCCTCTTTTCCTTTGGATAATGAAGAAATGGGGAGAAAAACTGTATGAACCAGAAGGACAACCTGCCGATCCTCTATCATAACCGGGAACTGAGCTGGTTAAAATTCAACCAGCGGGTGCTCGAACAGGCGTGCGACCCTTCGATCCCGCTGATGGAGCGGTTAAAATTCATTTCGATCTTTGAAAATAACCTGGATGAATTTTTTATGATCCGGGTCGGTACCCTGACCGACGCCTCCCTGCTGGAGCCGGATGCGATCGACAACAAATCCCTGATGAGCCCGGCCGAACAGCTGACGGCGATCTTCCAGGACACCAGGGCGCTGATCTCCCGGCAGGACCAGGTGTACAGCCAGCTGGTCAAGGATATGGCCCGGGAGGGGATCTGCCATCTGGACATGGCGCACCTGGAACCCGAGGAAGAAAATTACCTGCGGCAATATTTCCAAAGCGAAGTGATGCCGGTGCTCTCCCCACAGATCATCGACAAACACCATCCGTTCCCGTTTTTGCGCAATAAAGAAATCTATATCTGCACCCAATTGCAGACAAAAGGGGATTTCGTCAAGCTGGCGATCATCCCGGTGACGACCGGTTTTGACCGGATCATTTATCTGCCGTTCGCCAAAAACCGCTTCGTACTGCTGGAAGAACTGGTGCTGCGGTATTGCGAGCAGATTTTTGACAGCTATATCGTGGTTGGCAAGACCATTTTCCGCATCACCAGGAATGCGGATATCAATGTGGAGGAAGCCCTCTACGACCATGATATGGATTACCGGTCGGCTATGGAGCAGATGGTGAAAAACCGCCGGAAGCTGATGCCGGTGCGCATCCAGTTCCAGGGCGGGGCGACGGCTGCAATCATTGAACAGCTGTGCAAAAAGCTGGAACTTTCGAGCGAACGGGTATTCCATTCAATGGCGCCGCTGGATTTTGCATTCGGGTTCATGCTGTGCGGGCGGTATGAAAAACTGGGGGAAAAAGAGCTGTTTTATCCGCCGCTCACCCCGCAGGATTCGGTCTGGCTCAAAAAAGGCGAACCGATCATGCCGCAGATCGAGGATCATGACGTGCTGCTTGCCTACCCGTTTGAGAGCATGAAACCGTTTATCGACCTGCTGCGGGAGGCTTCGCAGGACCCGGCCGTCGTGGGCATCAAGATGACCCTTTACCGCGTGGCGCGGGAAAGCCAGATCGTCGCAGCGCTGATTAAGGCGGCTGAAAACGGGAAAGAAGTCCATGTCGTGGTGGAACTGCGCGCCCGGTTTGATGAGGAAAACAATATCATCTGGAGCAAACGCCTGGAGGAAGCTGGGGTCAATGTGACCTATGGGCTGGGGCAGTATAAGGTCCATTCCAAGCTGCTGGTCATTACCCGGAAAGTGGACGGCAAGCTGCGGTTCATCACCCAGGTGGGGACGGGGAATTACAACGAATCCACTGCGAAGCTGTATACCGACCTGTGCCTGATGACTGCCAACCGTGAATTCGGTGAAGACGGGCTGCGGATTTTCAACGGCATCCTGACCGAAGACCCGGTGGAAAATACCAGGCATCTGCTGGCGGCGCCGCTTGCAATGAAACAGGTGGTTCTGCGGTATATCGACGACGAGATCCGGTATGCCAGCGAAGGGCTGCCTGCGCGGATCCTGGTGAAGATCAATTCGCTGACCGATAAAGATATCATCGACCGGCTGATCGAAGCTTCCCGGGCGGGGGTAAAGATTCGGATGATTATCCGCGGGATTTGCTGCCTGCGGGCAGGGGTGCCGGGATATACCGATAATATCGAAGTCATCAGTATCGTCGGGCGGTTTTTGGAGCACAGCCGGATTTATGTGTTCGGCACGCCGGAACGCAGCAAAATCTATATTTCGTCCGCTGACTTTATGACCCGGAATATGGAGCGCCGGGTGGAGGTGGCGGCCCCCATTTATGATGAAGCGCTGAAAAAGCGGCTGATGAACCTGCTGAACCTGCAATTTTCAGATAATGTAAAGGCGCGGAAATTGCTGGAATTCGGGGAATATGTGCCGGTGCGCAACGATAAGCCGCCGATCGACAGCCAGATCGACCTGTATAAGCTGGCATATGCAAGGGTGGAGCGGCAGCTCCGGGAAGCACAAATGGCGCAGGTCAAATCAGTGGCAGCGTCTCCGGTACGCCGGAAAAAGGGCTTGCTGGCGAAAATCAAAGGGCTGATACAGAGCAAATAAACGACATGCTGTGCGCCTGCATTTTGCGGGCGTGCAGCCTGTATTTTTTGTACGGAGGGCAATATGCCAAAAAATAAAAAACAGGATTATGGGAATGAAAGCATTTCTTCATTGAAAGGCGCAGACCGGGTGCGCAAACGCCCAGGCGTAATTTTCGGTTCGGACGGGCTGGACGGGTGCCAGCATGCGATGTTTGAAATCCTTTCCAACTCGATCGACGAAGCGCGGGAAGGATATGGGGATAAGATCATTGTGACCCGGTATGCCGACCAGTCGATTGAGATCGAGGATTTCGGGCGCGGCATCCCGGTGGATTATAACCCGCGGGAAGAACGGTTCAATTGGGAACTGGTTTTTTGTGAATTGTATGCGGGCGGCAAGTATCAGACCAACGAAGGGGAAAGCTACGAATATTCGTTGGGGCTCAACGGCCTGGGGCTTTGCGCGACCCAATATTCTTCCGAATATATGGATGTGGAGATCTATCGGGATGGGTTCCGGTATACGCTGCAGTTCCAGCACGGGGAAAATGTGGGCGGTTTGCAGAAAGAGGAAACCAGCCGGAAAAAAACCGGGTCAAAGATCCGGTGGCGGCCGGATTTGGAGGTCTTTACCGAGATCGGTATCCCGCTCGAGCATTTTCGGGAGGTGCTCAAACGCCAGGCGGTGGTAAATGCCGGGCTGCAGTTTGTACTGCGCAACCAGGAGGGCGGACGGTTTACTGAAGAAAGCTTCCTGTATGAAAATGGGATTGTGGATTATGTCGGCGAGTTGGCCGGGACAGAAACGCTCACACCGGTGCAGTTCTGGAAAGCCGAACGCCGCGGCCGCGACCGGGAGGACAAGCCGGAATATAAGGTCAAGCTGAGTGTGGCATTTTGTTTTTCCAACCGGGTAAAACGGACGGAATATTACCACAATTCCAGCTGGCTGGAGTATGGCGGGTCGCCGGAACGGGCGGTCAAGCTGGCATTCGTATATATGATCGACGGCTATATCAAAAATGCCGGGAAGTATAACAAAGGGGAAAGCAAGATCACCTTTGCGGATGTGGAGGATTGTCTGGTGCTGGTATCCAGCAGCTTTTCCACCCAGACTTCTTATGAAAACCAGACCAAAAAGGCGATCACCAACAAATTCATCTATGAAGCGATGAACGATTTTTTGCGGCACCAGATGGAGGTCTACTTCCTGGAAAACCCGGACGACGCCGCCAGGATTGCCGAACAGGTGCTGATCAATAAGCGCAGCCGGGAAAATGCGGAAAAAACCCGCCTGAACCTGAAAAAGAAGCTGGCCGGCACGCTGGATATGTCCAACCGGGTGCAAAAATTTGTGGATTGCCGGACAAAGGATGTTTCCCGCCGGGAAATCTATATCGTGGAGGGGGATTCTGCGCTCGGGTCGTGCAAAATGGGCCGGGATTCTGAATTCCAGGCGATCATACCGGTACGTGGGAAGATCCTCAACTGCCTGAAAGCGGAATATGATAAGATTTTCAAAAACGATATCATCACCGATATCTTTAAAGTGCTGGGCTGCGGGGTGGAAGTGACCTCCAAAGCCAACAAGGACCTTTCGTCCTTCTCGCTTTCCGGCCTGCGGTGGAACAAGATCGTGATCTGTACCGATGCGGACGTGGACGGCTTCCAGATCCGGACGCTGATCCTGACCATGCTTTACCGCCTGGCGCCCACTCTGATTGAGCAGGGGTATGTCTATATCGCCGAATCCCCGCTTTACGAGATCAATACCAAGGATAAAACCTATTTTGCTTATACCGAAGCGGAAAAAGCCGATGCGCTTTCCAAAATCGGCAAGCAGAAATATACCGTACAGCGTTCCAAAGGGCTTGGGGAAAATGATGCGGATATGATGTGGCTGACGACCATGAACCCGGAAACCCGGCGGCTGATCAAGGTGACGCCTTCCCAGGCGGAGCAAACGGCGCAGATGTTCGACCTGCTTTTGGGGGATAATCTGAGCGGGCGCAAGGAATTCATCGCCGAGAATGGGTATCAGTACCTTGAATTGGCGGACATTTCCTGACCGGGCAGGCCGTATGGGAAAACGGCAGGACAGAATTTTACAGATTTGGAGCTGATCGATTGGCAACCAAGCAACCCAAAAATGAAAAGAAACGCGCAGCCGACCCTTCGGCTGTGATTGAAAATGCCGGCGTGACGGTGGAACAGCCGATCGTTGAAACGCTGGAGAAGAATTATATGCCATATGCGATGAGCGTGATCGTCAGCCGGGCGATCCCAGAGATCGACGGGTTTAAGCCCTCCCATCGCAAGCTGCTGTATACCATGTACAAGATGGGGCTGCTGACCGGCGCGCGGACCAAGTCGGCCAATGTGGTGGGGCAGACGATGCGCCTCAACCCGCATGGCGACCAGGCGATCTATGAAACGCTGGTGCGGCTGTCGCGCGGATGTGAAGCGCTGCTGCACCCCTATGTGGACAGCAAGGGCAATTTCGGCAAGGCATACAGCCGGGATATGGCTTATGCAGCATCCCGGTATACCGAAGTCAAGCTGGATGCGATCTGTTCGGAACTGTTTGGGGATATCGACCGGGATACGGTGGATTTCGTCGATAACTATGACAACACGATGAAAGAGCCGGCCCTGCTGCCGGTTTCCTTCCCTTCCATCCTGGTGAATGCCAATGTGGGCATTGCGGTCGGGATGGCGTCGTCCATCTGCCCGTTCAACCTGTCCGAGGTGTGCGATACCACCATCGCCTTGCTGCGCAATCCGGAGCACGACCTGCTGGAAACGCTGAAAGCCCCGGATTTCCCGGGCGGCGGGTATATCGTTTACAATGAGAAGGAACTGCGCAGCATCTATGAAACCGGGCGGGGAAGCGTCAAAGTGCGCGCGCGGTATGCGTACGACAAGGCCAATAACTGTATCGATATCACCCAAATCCCGCCGACCGCTACGGTTGAAGCGATCATGGATAAGGTGGTCGAACTGGTGAAGGCGGGGAAAATCCGGGAAATTTCCGATATGCGGGATGAGACCGACCTGTCCGGGTTAAAGCTGACCCTCGACCTCAAACGCGGGGTGGACCCGGACGCGCTGATGCGCAAACTGTTCCGGATGACGCCGCTGGAAGATGCGTTTTCCTGCAATTTCAATATCCTGATTGCCGGGATGCCGCGGGTGTGCGGCGTGCGGGAGATCGTAAGCGAATGGAGCGCTTTCCGGGAAGGCTGCGTGCGCAGGCGGATTTACTTTGAATTACAAAAAAAGAAGGAAAAACTGCACCTGCTCAAAGGGCTTGCGAAAATCCTATTGGACATTGATAAAGCGGTGCGGATCGTACGCGAAACCGAGGAAGAAAAAGAGGTTGTGCCCAATCTGATGATCGGGTTTGGGATCGACGAGGTGCAGGCGGAATATGTGGCGGAAATTAAACTGCGGCACCTGAACCGGGAGTACATCCTCAAGCGCACCGAGGAAATCGGGCAGCTGAAAGAGGACATCGCGCAGATGGAGGAAACGCTGGCGGATAAGAAGAAAATCCGCGCGATCATCATCAGCGAACTTAAGGAAGTGGGCAAAAAATTCGGCCAGCCGCGCCGGTCGCTGCTGTATTATCCCAGCGAGGAGGACACCCAGCCGGTGGAAGCGCAGGCCCTGGATTATCCGGTCCACTTGTTCTTTACCAAGGACGGGTATTTCAAAAAGATTACGCCGCAGTCGCTGCGCATGAGCGGCGAGCAAAAGCTCAAAGAAGGGGACGAGATCCGGCGGGAACTGGAAAGTTCCAATAATGCGGAGCTGCTCTTCTTTACCGATAAAGCGCAGGTCTATAAAGCGAAAGCCAGCGATTTTGACGATACCAAAGCCAGCGTGCTGGGGGATTATATCCCGGCTAAACTGGGGATGGACGAAGGGGAAAATGCGGTTTATATGGCGGTGACCAGGGATTTTTCCGGCTATATGCTGTTTTTCTTTGAAAACGGCAAGGCAGCCAAGATCGACCTGTCGGGTTACCAGACCAAAACCAACCGCAAAAAGCTGATCGGCGCATACAGCGATGCGTCCCCGCTGACGGCTGCGTTTCAGATCGCGGAGGACGGGTTATTCCTGCTGACCTCTACCAATGGGCGGATGCTGCTGGTGCATACCGGGGCAATCGGGGCAAAAAGCACCCGGAATTCCCAGGGGGTCGCGGTGATGACCCAGAAAAAGAACCAGTTTTTGCGCCAGGTACGCGAATACCGGGAAGGGATGGTCGCCAATCCGCACCGCTTCCAGGTGAAGACGCTGCCGGCCATCGGCGCATTGCCGCGGGCGGAGGACCAGGGGGAACAGCTCACACTGGGATAAAGTTTCCGCAGCCTGGACAATAAAAAACGGACCGGAAAGGGGAATCCCCTTCCGGCCCGGGTTTTTTATCCCCGTGCAAACGCTTTTTCGGAGTAAAAACCTTTCGTAGTATGTGAAAAATGGGTGCGGTTATGCAAAATCAGCGTCAGAAGAAGCTGCCAATTTTGCCCCGGCATCCAATCAGCCGGTTTTTCATAAAAGAAATGCAAAATTTTGCTTGCAATCCCTCTTTGCTTATGATAGTATAATATAGATTGGATATTCTGTATCGGAGGATGGAAAAATGAGTGTATTTGAGATTATTGGCGGTATCATCATTTTGGTATGCGCTGTTGTGATTGTGATTTCGGTCATGTTCCAGGAAGGCAAAGGCAATGGCCTGAACGCCCTTTCCGGTTCGAACGAATC
>CALXGW010000022.1 GCA_944387965.1 uncultured Anaerotruncus sp.
GGGCCACCACAAGGCTGGCAGTGGTATCATTTACCTCATCGCACAGCATAACAATCCGGTCGTTGAGCAGGCGGGAAAAGATATCATACGAACGCTCCCCCCGGCTGGTCTGTTCGACCACATATGGTACCAAACTCATTTTCAAATAGCCTCCCAATTCGGATTTCTTCTGCCGCAAACCTCTTTTTACCCCTCATAAAGCCCGCCCCGGCCGGTTTTGCATCCGGCCTGTACCCCCCTGCGCAGGGAAGGCGCAATCGGGCTGAACAAAAAGCAAGGGGGCAGCCGCCTTTCCTCTGGCCATCTGCCCCCAAAAAACGGCGCTTCCATATCATGCGGCATCACCGCATTGATATGTAATGCTCCGGCTGTTTTATTCCGCTTCTGCCGGAGCCTCTTCCTTTGCTTTTTTAGCGCGGGTGCGTTTGGGCTTTTCCGCTTCCTGCCCGCTCTTCTCTTCCGCCTTGACCTCTTTGATCTTCGCGCTGTCGCGTACCAGGTCAAGCGCTTTATTCATCGCAATGCCGCTGGAAATCTCTTCCACAGGGACAAAGCCTTTGACCTTTTCAACTTCCATCCCATAGTTTTTCGCGATCTTTTCAAATTCCTGGTTGAGTTCCTCTTCGGTCGCCTCAATCTTTTCGAGCGCAACGATCTTTTCAAGCGCTAAGCGGGTCTTCACCTGGCTCTCCGCCTGCGCACGGAACCCTTCACGGAATTGCTCCATCGTCTGGCCGCTGTACTGCAGGTAGGTCTGCAAATTCAGCCCCTGGGACTGCAGGCGGTATTCAAATTCCTGGACCATATCGCTGATCCGGTTTTCAAACATGCAGGCCGGGATATCTGCCTCCATCTTGCCGACAACAGCATCCATCAGCTTGTTTTCCACATCGGTCTGGCTCTGGTCGTCTTTACGCTGCTGGATCTTCTTGCGGATATCCGCTTTCAGTTCGTCCAGGGTATCAAATTCGCTGACATCCTTTGCAAACTCGTCGTCCACTTCCGGCAGTTCTTTCACCTTGATGTCATGCAGTTTGCATTTGAAGGTTGCATCCTTGCCTTTGAGTTCTTCCGCATGGTATTCTTCCGGGAATTTGACATTGACGTCAAATTCGTCGCCCACATTATGCCCGGCAACCTGCTCTTCAAAGCCCGGAATAAAGCTGTTGGAACCGAGTGCCAGCGGATAGTTTTCACCTTTGCCGCCCGCGAAAGCAACCCCGTCCACAAACCCTTCAAAATCGATTGTGGCCGTATCGCCCATCTGCGCAGCGCGATCCTCAACGGTCACCATCCGGCCATTCTGCTCCTGCATGCGTTTGATCTCGTCTGCGACTTCCTCGTCAGTCGCCTCAGATACGGTTTTTTCCACTTCTATCCCACGGTAGCCTTCCAAGGTGACTTCCGGCTTTACCGCTACCTTTGCAACGAACACATACCCGTCTTTGCCGACCTCTTTGACCTCAATATCCGCACGGTCGACCGGCTCAATGCCTTTTTCCTCGACCGCTGCCTGATAAGCCGCCGGATAGGTCGCATTTACCGCATCCTCATAGAAAAAGCCCTCGCCATACATCTTTTCAATCATCTTGCGCGGCGCTTTCCCCTTGCGGAAGCCTGGGATCTGGATCCGTTTCACTTCTTTTCTATACGCTGCATCAACTGCTTTTTCAAACTCTTCCGCACCCACGGAAATCTCAATCGAAACTGTTTTGTCTTCATTTGTATTGACCGAAATGACTGCCATTTTTGATACTTCCTCCTGAAATATAAACTTTTGATTCCTCCCGTCATCGCATGGTTTCTTCATGGAGGAATATCCGGGCATAATGACCCACTATTTTGATAGTATATCAAATCCGTCGCCAATTGCCAATAGATAAATTGTAAATTTCACAAATTTTATTTCCAATATTTTACCCTGGCCCTACCCGTACCGGGTCGAACTTCAAATAATCCGCACTGATTAAATGCAGCTGCATCCCCATATATTCCCCCTGCACAGCGTACCGGCATCCGGATGAATGGATATGCCCGTAATAGCAGCGCCGGATTTTATGCCGCACCAGCACATCCAAAATCTGTGGGGAAACATTGTCCGCATAGGCTGGCGGGTAATGCAGGAACGCCACCGGTTCCAACCCGGTCTTTTCTGCTTCCGCGATCGAAAGTTCCAACCGGATCGCCTCCCGGTTAATGATCTTTGCGTCAAACGCTTCACCGGTTTCAAACAGCCATCCGCGCGAACCGCAAATCGCCATCCCATCCGCCGCCACAGCGTTATTATGGAGGATTTTCAGGGAATTTAATCCATGCGCCGCAAAAAAAGACTCCATCTTGTTTTTGGTGCTCCACCAATAATCATGGTTCCCTTTGAGCAGCAGCTTTTGCCCCGGCAGCTGGTCGATCAGTTGGAAATCTGCCAATGCGTCCTCCAACGTAAGCCCCCAGGATGTATCCCCCGCCAGCACCACCGTATCCTCATCGGTAATTTTTGCCCGCCAGTTTTCCTGTATCCTGGCCGTATAATCCCGCCATCCCGGGAACACATCCATCGGATGCCCGCTGGTCAGCGATAAATGCAGGTCGCCGATTGCATAAACCGCCATACCTCACCCTCTTTCATATCGTTCAAAAAAGGAAAATGCGTTTTGGAAAAACACCTTTTCGGTGATCTTTGCACCAAATTCCTGCTGCATCTTCTCATAAAGCGTTTCCATCCGCTCTGCGGGTTCCAGCCAGGAAGGCATATCCGCCCCGTCGTAATCCGATCCCAGCGCCAAAACGTCCTCGCCGCCCAATTCCAGAAAATGCGCGACATGCTTTGCCAGGTCTTCAAACGGCGGATCTTCCCGCCCGCTGATAAAGGCCGTATAAAAATTCAGCCCGATCAGGCCGCCGGTTTCGGCCAAAAAACGGATCTGGTCATCGGTCAGGTTGCGCAGGTGCGGGCAAACCGCCCGTGCGTTGCTGTGGGAGGCTGCCATCGGCTTTTTGGCAAGCTTTGCCGCCTCCCAAAATCCTGCGTCATTCAGGTGGGAAACATCCACAACGATCCCAGCCTGCTCCAACTCCCCGATTGCCGCTTTCCCGAAATCGGTCAATCCGTTTTCCGTCAGGTTGCCGCTGCCCAGCTCATTGGCGCCGTTCCAGGTGAGGGACAGCATTTTGACGCCGCATTCCTGTAACCGGCAAACCCGCCCAAGGTCGCCCGCCAAAACCGAACCACCCTCAACCGTCAGCCAGGCGGCGCTTTTACCCTGGCCCAATGCCGACAGGATCTCCCCCGTCGTCTTTGCCTGGGTGATGATGTCGCTGTTTTTTTCCAGCTGCGTGCAAAAATACGCATAATTTTCCGCAAAATACCGTATAGCAGCCTCGCCCCGGTAATGATCCGGCATAAAAATAGCGAACGACTGGCACCATTGAAAATGCCGCATCCGCTCCAGATCGATATGCGCATGGTTGCTGCGAAGTTCCCGGTCATCTTTTTCCAGACGTTCACCAGTATACAGCCTGGTAATCGTGTCGCAATGCAGGTCAAACAAATACATCCAAATCCCCCGTGTCATAGGCGGCGGCAATATGCGTATGCCGGATGATCTCCCGGCTGCCTGCACATTGGGTCACCACTTCAAAAATATCGAACCGGGGCTGATATTCCCCTGTATTATATATGCCGCGGTTTTTCAGATATTCTGCCGCCGCCAGCACGATCCGTTTACGCTGCGCACGGGAAACCGCCTGTGCAGGCGGATAAAACCCGTCCGCTGCCCTGGTTTTGACCTCCACGAACGCGATCACATCCCCTTTTTGGGCGATGATATCGATTTCACTATGCCCGCAGCGCCAGTTCTGCTCCAAAATTTCGTATCCGTCCTGCGCCAGCCGGCTGCATGCAAAACTTTCGCCAAATGAGCCTGTCCCGCGCGCCGTCGCCATCCGGCCTACCTCATTTCTGCATCCATTTTTTTAAAAAACTCCGGCGATGTACCGGTGATATACCGTATTTTTCCAGCATTTCATAATGCAGCCGGGTGCCGTACCCCTTATGCTTTGCAAACTGGTACATCGGATACCTCTCATCCAGCTGCTTCATATAACGGTCCCGCGCAACCTTTGCCAGGATGGATGCCGCTGCAATGGATGCGCTTTTTGCGTCCCCGCCCACGATCAGCCTGCTTACGGTATCCGGGAACCCCGGGTCGCGGTTGCCGTCCACCAGCACGATATCCGGCCTTAACGACAACCCTTCCACCGCCCGGCGCATGGCCAGCATCGCTGCCTGCAGGATATTGAGCGTATCAATCTCCTCCACGCTTGCCGTTGCAATGCTCCATGCCGCCGCCTGGTCGGTAATCACATCATAAAGCGCTTCCCGTTTCTTCTCGCTGAGTTTTTTCGAGTCGTTGACCCCCGGAATTTCTACCCCGCGCGGCAGAACGACTGCCGCTGCATAAACATCCCCTGCCAATGGGCCGCGTCCAGCTTCATCCACGCCGCAGATCACATGATATCCCGCCCGATCGGCATCCTGCTCATATTCATACATACCCGTTTATCCCTCCGGCGGGGTTTCCAGCGAAACCTTTCCCAGCTTCCCGCTTCTGAATTCGTCCAAAATCATGATTGCTGCCCGTTCGGTATTGACCTGCCCGCCCGGCAGCAGCATCCCGCGCCGCCGGCCCACCAGTTCCAGCAGGTCGTAGGCGTCCAGGTCCGCCGCTTCCCCTTCTTTGACCTTGAAACGCTCGCAGACCAGCTGCGGGTATTCCTGATACAGCAGCCACAGCAGCCGCATGGCCAACAGTTCGATATCCACGACGTCATCCTTTACCGCTCCGGTAAACGCCAGCCGTTCCCCGACCAGCGGATCGTCAAATTTGGGCCAAAGCACCCCCGGAGTGTCCAGCAGTTCAATGCCGCCCGCAAGCGAAACCCACTGCTTGCCGCGCGTCACCCCCGGCCGGTCTTCCACCTTGGCGCGTTTGGCGCCCGCCAGCCGGTTGATCAGCGAGGATTTCCCCACATTCGGCACCCCGACCACCATCATCCGGATGGGCAGCCCGGCCATCCCTTTGGCCGCCCGTTTTTCCAAAAGGCCGGAAAGGGTATTTTTTACCAGCGGCAGAAAACTTTTCAGCCCTTTCCCGCTCCGGCAGTCGGCAGCGAGCGCTGGTATCCCTTTGTTTTTATAATATTCCAGCCAGGCCCGCGTTACCTGTTCATCCGCAGAATCACATTTATTCAGCAGGATGATACGCGGCTTTTTCCCAACCAGCCGGTCGATCTCCGGGTTGCGGCTGGAAGCGGGGATCCGTGCATCGGTCAATTCCACCACGATATCCACCAGCTTCAGATTGCTCTCCATCATCCGCCGGGTCTTGGTCATATGCCCCGGGAACCATTGGATCGCAGGCGCAGGCACCGCTTCCGCACGCTCCTGCTGCCACTGGTCACGATCTGTTATATCCCTCATGCGTTTCCCTCGCAATCCCGTTTAAGATAAAGGGCCCGCGACATTGACCGGGAAAAAGCGGAAGATCGCCTTGCCCATGACCGAACGGATATCCACCATGCCGACCTGGCTGGAACGGCTGTCAAGGGAGGCGTTGCGGTTATCTCCCAGCACAAAAATATGCCCCTCCGGCACCGTCACCGGGAATTCGATATCAAAACTCACATGGGTTGGTTCGTTAATATATTCTTCCTCCAGCAGTTCCCCGTTGCGCGCTACCGCGCCGGTGGCAAAATTGATATCGATCACATCCCCCGGACGCCCGATCACCCGTTTGACGATCGCAGGCTCTTCCAACTGCGGAGTATCCACCACAATGATATCCCCATATTGCGGGTCGTTATAACCGATCTGCTGCAGAATCAGCCGGTCGCCGCCATGCAGCGTCGGCACCATCGAACTTCCAAATACCGTTGCCGGCCGGATCAGCAAGGTAAAGATCAGCAGCATCAAAACAATTGTAAATACGGCAGACTCCACCCATTCATACAATTCCCTGCACCAATTCCGTTTTTGTTTGCCCTGCCCGGCCCCTACCTGGTTTTCCATCATAAGCCTCCTTTTATTCAATCCATCCGGCTGTATAAAAAGGCGTCAGCCGGAAAACGGCCCGCCCCATCAGCCGTTGTTCATCCACCATGCCGATCTCGGAGGAACGGCTGTCCAGCGAATGGCTGCGGTTATCCCCCAGCACAAACAGCGCCCCATCCGGCACCGTCACCGGAAAGTCCACATCCCAACTCAAATAAGTTGGCCCCTGCGTATATGGTTCTGCGATCGGCTCATGGTTGCGCAGCACCATCCCGCGCGCCAGGTCGATGTCGATCACATCCCCCGGCAGCCCGATCACCCGTTTGATGATCGGCAGTTCCCCTTTGTGGGAACGGTCGATCACCACAATATCCCCATGCTGCGGATGGTATCCAAGCTCCCAAATCAGCAGCCGGTCCCCTTCCGAAAGGGTCGGACGCATGGATGCGCCTGAAACCTGGGCAGTGCGCGCCAAGCACAAAAAAATAAAGGTCACACAGGCCAGCGCAGCCATAAAGGCCCCCACCCAATCATACAGGCGCTGCATCCAGCGTCTGCCTGCCGGGCGCACCGGCCTCCGGCCATACGGGCGGCATGTGGGCGCCGATCCGCACAGAAGGTTTTTTCCGTTTGTTTTTTGCAGGACATGTCCCCCCTCCCGGCATCCGCCTGGACGCAGCAGCCTGCGCCGCAGCATACCGGCATCAACCAACAGTATAGCATATCCCGCATCTGCATTCAATCAAAAAACAAAAGGGACGGCATAGCGTCCCTTTTGCATCTTGATGATCTCAGCGAATAATATCTTTGACCTTCGCAGCTTTACCAACGCGGTCACGCAGATAATAAAGTTTGCTGCGGCGTACGCGGCCTTTGCGTACCAGTTCCACCTTGTCGATGTTGGGGGAATGGATCGGGAATACCCTTTCCACGCCGCAGCCATGCGCAACGCGGCGTACGGTGAAAGTTTCGGAGATGCCGCCATGCTTTTTCGCAATCACAGTACCTTCAAAAACCTGGATACGTTTTTTCTCGCCCTCTTTGATCCAAACGTGAACCTTTACGGTATCACCGATCTCCACCTGGGGCATTTCTGTCTTGATGCATTCGCTTACGATTTGTTTGAGTGCGTCCATTGCTGTTCCTCCTAAATTTTATCAGACATTCATGCCCATCAGGACGGCAGAGGACTGTCCGGCTTCAATGGCAGCCATCCGGCTGGTCGTCAAAGACCCGTTGCAGGAATACAACGTTCATTACATGCTTTGATATTTTACCACACCCATATCAAAATAGCAAGTACTTTTTTCCCATTTTAAAAATTTTATCCATCGGTTTCCCTGCAGCAAGCACAGCGTCACAGTTTCTGTACCATTTTCCCCTTCATCCGGTCCCGGTACAGCTTATATTCCATCGAATCCACCAGCGCCTGGATGGACGCATTGATGATATCGGTGGAAGCGCCCACCGTTGTCCAGATATTTTCACCGTCCGAAGATTCGATCAATACGCGCACCCGGGAAGCAGTCGCCTGTCCTGCCTCCATCACGCGCACCTTATAATCGACCAGCCGCACTCCCGCCAACGACGGGTAAAACACTTCAAGCGCCTTGCGCAGCGCACGGTCGAGCGCATGGATCGGGCCGTCGCCTTCGTCGGCCGTGATCTCAAACCGGTCCCCGACCCGCAATTTCACCATTGCGGACGCCATATGCCGGTCGGCGCAATCCTGCTCCCCAATGATCCGGAACAATTCCATCTCAAAAAACGGCTCAAACCGCCCAAGTTCCTTCAGGATCAGCAGCTCAAGGCTGGCTGTCGCCCCCTCGAACTGATACCCGACCCGCTCCATCTCCTTGAGTTTTTCCAACAGGCGGATGAGTTCCGGGGAATTTTTATCGATCCCCGGGATAAATTCCTGTACCTTTGCAATCAGCGCAGACCGTCCGGAAACTTCAGACAACAGAATATGCCGCCGGTTTCCCACCAATTCCGGATGGATATGCTCAAACGACTCGCTGTTTTTGCGCACCCCATCCACATGCATCCCGCCTTTATGCGCAAATGCCGCTTTCCCGACATACGGCATCGTATGCGCCAAGCGCATGTTGGATACCTCGCAGATCAAACGCGCTGTCTGGGTCATACGCCGCACACAATCAGCCGGCACACAAACATAATTCCGTTTCAGCTGCAGGTTCCCGATCACCGTCGAAAGGTTGGTGTTGCCGCACCGCTCCCCGAACCCCACATAGGTTCCCTGCACATGGTTGGCCCCCGCTTCCACCGCCGCCATCGTATTCGCCACCGCGCAGCCCACATCGTCATGGCAGTGGATACCGATTTTGCCCGGGAAATAGGACTGCATTTCCTTCACAATCTTTGCAACCTCATCCGGGAAGCAGCCGCCGTTTGTATCGCAGAGCACCAGCTTATATGCACCAGCTTCATCCGCCGCCCGCAGCGTCTGCAAAGTGTAATAAGGATTCTGCTTATAACCGTCAAAAAAATGCTCCGCGTCAAAAAATACATGTTTCCCGGCCTTTACCAGATAAGCCACCGTATCCCGGATCATTTCCAGGTTTTCTGCCAGCTGCGCGCCAAGCACCTCCCGGACCTGCCACTCGGAACTTTTCCCAAAAACTGCCACATATTCGGTCTGCGCGGCCAGCAATGCCTGACAGTTTTTATCCTCTTCGGGAGTAATCCCCCGCCGGCGGGTCGACCCAAACGCCACGATTTTTGAATAGGAAAGCCTTACATCTTTCAATTTCTCAAAAAACTCCGCGTCTTTGGGATTGCTGTAGGGATTCCCCGCTTCAATATAGTCGATCCCCATTTTATCCAGCGCCTGCACGATATTCAGTTTATCCTCCACAGAAAAGGAAACATTTTCGCTTTGCGCGCCGTCCCGTAAGGTGGAATCAAAAATCTCGATCTTTTCCAATTGCCTTCACCTGCTGTTTTGCTTTGAAATACAAATCAGATGTTATCACTATACAATATCTTGGCTGGTGAATCAACACCCGGCATATAAAATCAGCATAAATTCTTTGTCACGGGCGGATCGCCACTTTCATGACCCCATCTTTTTTGCTTTCAAAAAGTTCATATGCCTCTGCGATCCCCGAAAGCGGGAATGTATGGGTAATCAGCGGCTTCACGTTGATCTTCCCCCGCCCGATCAGGCGCAGGATCTCATCGCAATCGCATCCGTCCACCCCGCCGGTTTTAAAGGTCAGGTTCTTGCCATACATATCCGGAAGTGGAAAGGCCTGCGCCTTGTCATATAAAGCAACCAGTACAACGGTCGCATTTGGACGGGCGCACTGCCATGCCAGTTCAAAAGCCCTTTCGGCGCCGGCAGCCTCGATCACGACATCCGCGCCGCCATGTGCGCTGTGTTCTTTGATAAACGCCGGCAAATCCACCTTGTCCGGGTTTACCGCCATAATCCCAGGATAATGGGTTTGCAAAAACCCAATCCGTTCTTCGTCCACCTCGGCTGCAATCACCTGTGCTGGGGATTTTAGCAGCGCGCATAACATGGTGCAGATACCGGTCGGCCCTGCGCCCAGCACCAGCACAGTATCCCCCTCCTGGATCCCGGCGATTTTTGCCGCCCAGTACCCGGTCGCCAAAATATCTCCGGTAAAAAGCGCCTGTTCATCGGTGATCGCATCCGGGATTTTATTCAACCCCTGGTCGGCATACGGCACCCCCACCTATTCCGCCTGCCCGCCGTCGATCCGGCAGCCAAGCGCCCAACCGCCCTGCGGATCGGTGCAGTTGTTGACATAGCCGTGTTGGCAGAAAAAACATTCCCCGCACCAGGTTTCCACATTGACCGTTACCCGATCTCCAGCCTTTACCCGACACACCTGGCTGCCGGTTTCCTCCACAATGCCCACCATCTCATGCCCGACAATGATACCCGGCACCGCCCGTGGTACCGAACCGTGCTTGATATGCAGGTCGCTCGTGCAGATACTGGCCAGGCTCACCTTTACGATCGCATCCTTTGGATCGCGGATAACCGGTTTTTCCCGTTCTTCCAGCGCAAAATCCCCTTTTCCCCGATAGACATATCCCAGCATCCAGCATCCTTCCTTTCATCACCCTTATTTTACACCATGCTTTTCCAGTTGCAAGCGAAAATTTCACCTTTTCCCGCAGCAATCGCGGCGTTTTATCTGTAATGCGAAATTACTTTACATAGAAAGAGCGGGAAATTTCCCGCTCTTTCTGACAAAACCGCTATTTGCTTTTTACAATGATCGTTGCAAAATATCCCGGAGCCGTTTTGCAGTCCTCCAGGCTCTGATAAACCTGTTGGCCGGGCAGGCCGCAATTTTCCACCATCGCAGCAGAAGCTTCCAATCCGTTTTTTTGCAGTGTGGCACGCACTTTTTCGAACCGCCGTCCTGCTTTCATCAGGATTTTCGTCCCCTTCAAGCCCAGTTCTTCTTCCAGCGTGTCATCACCGCCCGGCAAAATATGTACCGGCTCATCCATTTCGGTCAGGCTGGTATTCAATGCAGCTGCCACTGCGCAGAAACTCGGCACGCCCGGTATCATCCGGGTCGCATATCCTGCCTGCTGCAGCAGTTCGGTCAGATATCCTGCTGTTGCATAGATCGAAACATCCCCCAAATTCGGCATCGCTACATTCAGTCCTGCATCCAAACGGGCGCAGATCTGCAAAAACGCCTCCTGATGTGCAGCTTTTTGCTGCTCTGGGCTGCCCTCCATCGCAAAGCAGAGCGGCAAAATCTCCTTTCCGGCGAGGTTTGCCGCCCCTTTGGCGATCTCCAGCGCCAGCATCTGCCCGCTTCGTGTTTTTGGCGCTGCGATCACCTGGCACTGTTCCAACACCCGCACCGCCTTCACCGTCAGCAGTTCCGGGTCGCCGGGTCCAACCCCCACACTGTAGAACATTCCCTTCATTTTTGGTCCTCCCCTTCCAATAGCCTGCCCAGATGGGCCGCATACATCGCCTGTACCTTCTTGTTTGCCCCCAGCCCTTCAATCACCGGCTGCACCGAAAACCCCAGCGCGCACAAACGCATCATCCAGCTTGCCGGGTTTTCCCCGGCCATATCCTCCCGGGCATGTTCCCCAGCCGTCAGCAGCAGCGGCGCCAACACCACCTTTTTGGCCTCCCCGGCCATTAGCTGGCGCTGCACCTGGTCAAATCCCGGCCAGCCCTCGATCGTGCCGATCAGGACGTCCTCCCGGCCGGCCATATGGAAGACTGCCTGCATGGCCGGATACACAAAATTGGCAAAATGCCCGGTTCCATGCCCCAGCAGCACCACCCTTTGCCCCGGCTCCTGCGGGAACTGTTCCCCTAGGATGGCTGTCAGTTCGAGCAGTGCTTCGGTCCCCGCAATCAGCGGGCTTCCCAACCTGAGCAGCTGGAACTGCCCCTGCATCTGGCGCGCGGTATCCTGCAGCTTTTCATATTCATACCCATACAGCAAATAGGTGGGTTGTATGTAGACCTCCCGGATCCCCTGTTCTGCAAGCTGTTCCAGCGCCTGCCGCACATCCGGGACGATCACCCCCCTTTTGGCAAGGATACGGCGGATGGTCGGGCTGGTATATGCCGTATAAAGAGGGATGCCGCCCGCCGCTGCGCTGATTGCCTGTTCCACAGCAATGATTTCCCTTTGGCGGGTCTGTTCCACGCTGCTTCCAAAGCTGACTGCCAAAATCGCTTTTTCCATATGATCTCCCCCTTAATATATCAATCTGCCTCCGGCTTGATCGCCATGTGTGGCCGCCCTTCAAACGGGAATACAGCAGCATCGACATGGTATAACCTTGCAACCGATCCCGCAGTGATGACCTCCTGCGCATCCCCATATGCGTCCAGTTTCCCATCATACAGCGTCAGGAACCGGTCGCAAAAAAGCGCTGCCAGATTTACATCATGGATCGCAACCATTACTGCCATCCGTTCTTCCCGCGCGGCTGCACGGATCAGGCGCATGGTATGCACCTGCCCCTGCAAGTCCAGGCTGCTGGTCGGCTCATCCAGAAGCAGCAGCCGTGGCTGCTGGGCCAAAGCGCGTGCGATCAGCACCTTTTGGCGCTGCCCGCCCGAAAGTTCTTCCACCTTTTGGAAAGCAAGATCGGTGATCTGCATTTTTTCCATTGCTTCCAGTCCCAATTGCTTATCCCTGCGGCTGGGGGAAAAACGCATAAACGGCGTGCGGCCCATCAGCACCAGGTCGATTGCCCGAACCGGCAGATCGATCCGAATGTTTTGCGGCACGCTTGCGACAAGCCGGGCCCGCTGCGCTGCAGAAAGGGCATAAAGGTCCACCCCTTCCAAAATACATCGCACTTCCTGCGCCTTCCTAAGCCCCCCAACTGATTTCAGCAAGGTGGTTTTCCCAATCCCGTTTGGACCCAGAAGCGCCGTCATACTTCCCATAGGTACTTCAAAAGAAACCCCGTCGAAAACTTTTTTGCTGCCATAAGCAAAACAAAGCCCCTGCACATGCAAACTCACTGCGGCGCCCTCCTTTGCCTGAGGATCAAATGGACGAACACCGGCACGCCCAAAAAGGATATCACGATCCCCACCGGCAGCATCACCGGCGTCAGCAGCAGCCGGCCGATCGTATCGGCTGCAAGCAGCAGCGCCGCGCCGGTCAATGCGGAACCTGCAAGCAAAAAGCGGTGTTCCCCGCCGATGAGCATCCGCGCGATATGCGGTCCGGCCAGCCCCACAAACCCGATCACACCGGTAAAGCTGATAACAGCCGCCGTCGCCAGGACCGAAAAAAAGCCAATATATACACGCAGCCCAGCCGGATGGACGCCGAGCGAAGCCGCCGTTTCGTCATCCCCGGCAGAAACCAGGTCGAGCGCCGGCGCGCGCAGATAAATCGCTGCAAAACAAATCCCTACAATCCCCGCCATCAGGCCAACTTGTCCCCATTCAGCGCCGTTCAGCGAGCCGAATGCCCATGCCACGGCAGCGGACAGCCGGTATTCATCCGCAAAATATTGTATCACCGAAGTCCCTGCACTGAACAGGTAATTGATCGAAATCCCTGCCAGAACGATCGTTTCCGCCCGCATCCCCGTCCGGCAGGCGACCATCCCGACCATCCCCGCGCAGCAAAACGCCAGCAAAAATGCCGTCAATATGACTCCAGCCTGGGTGTGGGGGAAAATGCCGACGCCAAACACGATTGCCAGCGAAGCGCCGAACGCCGCCGCATTGGAAATCCCGATCGTAAACGGGCTGACCAGCGGGTTGCGGGTAATC
>CALXGW010000023.1 GCA_944387965.1 uncultured Anaerotruncus sp.
GTCGGAGGTGTAAAGGGCCAGCACCGAACGGGCTAACATGTTCATGATATTGGGGCTGGCGACCTTCATAATGATATCTTCCGCAAAATTGTTGGGCAGCGGCCGGTAGTAGGCGAGCAGGCGGGAAAATTCGTCCAGCGAGCCGGCGTCCGGCAGGTGGCCGAGCAGCAGCAGATAGACCGTTTCCTCAAACCCATACCGGTTTTCCTGCTGGCAGCCGCGCACCAGGTCGTTGATGTTGATCCCGCGGTAGATCAGTTCACCGTCGATGGGCACCTTTTCCCCTTCGTTGAGCAGATAGCCATGGACGTTACAGATCTGCGTGATACCCGCCACCACGCCGGTGCCGTCCGGGTTGCGCAGGCCGCGCTTGACATTGAAGTGTTGGTAAAGTTCCGGGTCAAAGCTGTTATACCGCTGATATTCTTCGCATAAGAATTGAATATCGTCCGGAAGCTGGTTGGCTGTACTGATGTGGGAAGAGTCCAAATTTAACCGCTCCTTTCATAACACATTCTTTCATAACACAAAACACGTTACCCATTATTTTATATGTGTACTGCGGTAAAGTCAATATCTATCCGGCCGAAAAAAGGATTTTTTTGAATTTTTTAAAAAGGAATCTTTCAAAAAGAGAGGGGAATGAAAGTGAAGCATCCTTTGGCATTGTGGGCGTTTTTTGCGGCTGCTATCCTGCTTGTTCCTGTCTATATGCTGAAATTTCCAATTCAAAAACCAATTCAAAATTTGCAGGCAGAGCCGGTAATTGTGGAAAAAACAGTCAATTGGGTGGAAAATACGCAGGAAATTGAAAATGCAAATGCAGAAACGGTGGAAAGCCTGCAGGTCGCGGACGATGGGTTCGATATCCTGGATGAGCGTACGGGCGAGGTGTTTACCGTTTCGGCAAAGGAGTATACGCGGGGCGCGCTGGCGGCCGAAATGCCCCCGACTTTCCATCCGGAAGCGCTGAAAGCGCAGGCGGTAGCGGCGCACACCTATGCGCTGCATCAAAAGCAGGTCCGGGAAGGGGAGGGATATGATCTGACAGCCGACCCGGAAAATTGGAAAAGTTACACCACCCAGGAAATTTTTTTTGAACGGTACGGGCAGGCTGCGCCCGCATACTGGCAGGCCATCTGCGATGCGGCGGATGCGGTCGCCCCATACCTGCTCGCTTATGAGGGGGAACCGATCGTGGCGGCTTACTGCTCGATGAGTGCAGGGCAGACCGAAGATGCGGGAAATGTCTGGGAAGGCGGCGCGCCTTACCTGGTGCCGGTTGAAAGCCCGGGGGATACCCGTGCGCCCGATTATGAAACGACCGCCTGTTTTTCAGCGGAAGAAATGCGGCAGCTGCTTTTGGCTGCCTGGCCGCAGGCGCAGCTGGAAGGCGACCCATCCGGCTGGATTGTGGTGGGGGAGCGCTCGGAAAGCGGGTATGTCACCCAGGTGGAGGTCGGCGGGATCCAGGCGCATGGCAAAGAGCTGCGCGAGGCGCTCGACCTGCGTTCCTCCTGGATGGAGATCAGTTATACGGCTGCGCAGGGGTTTTCGATCCTGGTGCGGGGATACGGGCATGGGGTCGGGCTTTCGCAGTATGGCGCCGACTATATGGCCCGCCAGGGGGCCAGTTTTGACGAGATATTGCTCCATTATTATCCCGGTACGACCCTGACAGTGGCGGCAAAAGCAGAATAAAACCCCCCTCGCAAAGCCAGGAAATGGCTTTGCGAGGGGGGTTGCATCTTTATGTCTTTCTGCATCGGCAGAATATGCAGCGCGTCAGATTTTTTCCTTTTCAAAAGCGCGCAGCAGCGGGCGTGCAATCAGGGCGGCCAGGACGGCGGCCACCGCCGCTTCCGCCAGCCCGTTGGTGAAGACGACGCCCATCAGTACGCCGGCCAGGCTCTGGAAAGCGACCTGTTTGGCAGCGGCATATTCCTGCCCGAACAGGAAGTAAATGCTTCCCATCACGAGCGCGGTATTGGTCATCGAACCGATGATACCCGCCGCGACGCAGGAAGCATATTTTTTCTTATCAAACATGGCGAACAGCTTATAAACCAGCGCCGCCACAACGCCGGTCAGGATGCGTGGGATCATCGAGATCAGCAGCGCTTTCCAGCTGCCGCTGTCCTGTCCCGGGACCGGGCACCAGGGGGAGAATACGAACGATACCACGGCAGGCTCCATGGTGTTTTTGATGATGCTGGTGATCCCGAATACCGCGCCGAGGATCCCGCCTGCTTTCGGGCCAAGCAGGATCGCGCCGATAATGACGGGGATATGCACTGTGGTGGCTTTGATGACCACGAGGGGGATATACCCCAAAAACGGGACAAAAGCGACCACGCAGACGATCGCCGCCATGAGCGAAACCTGCACAAGGTAACGGGTGTTTGATGAACTGTTTGCCAAATGACATTCCTCCCAGCTGTCACTCCCGCACATCGGGATGTAACGCTTTATGATTTGGAACCGGCAGTGTTTTTGAAATAGAGGATGCGCAGGCCGTCGAGCAGCAGATGCTCACAAAAATGCATGCCGGGGAAATGCTTTGCAATCCACGGCGCGGCATCGCCGGTCGCGATAATGGGGATGTCCCCGCCGCCTAACGCTTCCCGGTACCTGGCGAGCATCCCTTCCACCATGCTGATCGTCCCATACAGCGCGCCCGAGCGGATGGCGTCGGCCGTGCTGCGTCCGAGCAGCGGCGCGCTGGGCGAAAGGGAAACCTCCGGCAGCTGGGCTGAACTCTCGCAGAGATGTTCCAGCGCACTCTGTACGCCCGGCAGGATCGAACGCCCGGTCAGCACGCGGTTTTGATCGATGGCGGAAAAGGTGGTGGCATTCACCAGGTTGAGGATGACCAGCGGCGGTTCCCATTGGGAGAGCGCCGCCACGGCGTTGCAGATAAAATCTGAGCCGACGGTGGAGACGCTGTCCAGCCGCAGGTTGAGCCCGGTCTTGATACCGGCGCCCACAAAGAGCGGCTTTTTGCCGTGGGTCAGGCGCATGGCAGCCTGCGAAAGCGCCGGCGTGAGCTTCGGCACCACCGAAGAGATCACAGCGCCCTGCAGGGCGTCTGTGTCAATGCCGGCGGATGAAAGCAGCTGGCGGATGCAGGCGGCATACTGATCCGCTGTGCAGAGCGGGTCGGCGCCGATGCGCGCAGATGCGGCGATCGAGTCGCTGCGCTGGGCTGCCAGCGTAATGACACGGTTATCGATATGGATGGTCAAAATCACCGGGACAGCCCTCCTTTTCAAAAAAACAGGCCGGTTTTCATTTCTAATTATATAAAAGATTATCCGGTTGTCAATCAAAAAAATATGTGATCCGGCATGGATAGCGGGATTATGGGGCAAGGCAGGCCAATTTGGCAAAAAAGGCGGTTTGTCACCGTGCGGCGGCGATTGCATATATTGCTATTGGATCATTTCATATGCGTATGTCCAAATCAATTCACAGATAAAGGAGTGTTTCCATGCCTACGCCGTTAAACAACCAGGCAAGCATCTCTTATACGTATGATGGTGCGGCTGCTCCAGAGGTGGCAAATTCCAATACGACAATTACGACCCTTTTGGATGAATACAGCCTGCTTGGTACAAAAAACGCCCTCGTTACAACCTTCCGGCCCGGGCAGCAGGTTTCCTATGTCGTGCGTCTGGAAAACAGCGGGCGGGGGGACCTGTATAACCTAACAGTCACCGACAACCTCGGCGACACCGGGATCCCAACCCCGCTTTCTTATCAGACAGGTTCCGCCCGCCTGTACATCAACGGCACTGAGGTGCCCATCACGCCGACAGTGGGGATCGATTCGATCGTCTGCACATATCCGGGGCCGTTCCCGGCGGGTTCGGTCGCGCTGCTGGTATATACCGCCAAAGTACGGGAGGACCTGGGACCGAATGTAAACACCATCACCAACACGGTGTTTGCCTGTGCAAAAGGCGGTTCCCCGAGCGGGGCGCTGGTTTATGTTTCCCCCAATCCCTATGCGGTACTGGTACGCGAATCCTATGCGGATGTGTCCATCTACAAACAGGCGGACAAACAGAATGTGGTTTCCGGCGATACCCTCACCTACACCTTTACCCTGACCAACCGTGGGGATAAGGATGCCACCGGCGTCGTACTGCAGGATGCCCTGCCTTCCGGTTTCACCGTTTCCAGCGTATCGGTGGAAAACGGCGGGGTAGTGACCAACTATGAACCCGGCCAGTACAGCATCGACCCCGAAACCAACACCATCACCCTTCCGACCAGCAGCGGCGCCCCGATCGTGGTGCCTGCGGCGACTGCTTCCGGGCCGAGCGTCGTGACCATTGTGGTGGCCGGTACCGTTTCGCTCTGAAACGGCGCCGGCCCGCTCCGGCGGGGTTGGCAGGTTTTTCCGGTTGATTTTCCGATTGTTTTCCGGTAGTCTAATAACTGGTGAGGATAATGAAAAAAATTTGGTCAATCATTTTTGCAGGGTGGATTGCCCTTTTGGCATGTATCCCAGCGTTTGCAGCTTCCACCATCTTCGGTACCGATGACCGGGTGCGGGTGGGGGATGCAACCGCTTCGCCCTATCAGGCGGTCTGCCGGTTGGTAATTACCTATCAAAACGGGGAAACCGGGCATGGCACAGGGTTCCTTTATGCGCCGAACCTGGTGGCCACTGCCGCACACTGCCTGTATGATACGGCGCAGCAGCGCGGCGGGCAGGTCAAACAGGTTGAAATCCTGCCGGCTTTGGACGGGGAACAAATGCCGTACGGAAGCGTTGTGGAAGATGGGTCAAACAGCCGGCTGCATTACTCGGCACAATGGCAGGAAAATATGGATTGGCGGTATGATTACGGGGTGATCGAACTGGACGAGCCGCTCAATCCGGAAATCCAGCCGCTGAAACTTGCGCGGCCGTCCGACCGGTCGCTGTACGCAATGAAGATCAGCGTGGTTGGATATGGGTCGGATGAAACGTATATGACCATGTCGTCCGGACGGGTGGCATGGGCGCGGGAATATGACCTGCTTTATGAGATCGACGTCAAACACGGCCAGAGCGGCGGGCCGGTAATCAACCAGTACGGTTATGTGGTGGGGATCACCAATTATGGGGCGGAGGAAGGGCTGTCATATAATTCGGGCGCCCGTCTGCAGGGGGAGGCATACGCATTCCTGAACGGCCTGCTGGAGAAATGAGTGGAAATGGAATGTCCCGGGCAGCGATATGGAGAGATCCGGGAAGCCATATAAAAACGCACAGGAATGGGGGCTTCCATCCTGTGCGTTTTTATATGCAGATGCAAAAATCCTGCGGCCGGGTATTTCTCCAAAGGTGCGTTCAGCCGAGCGCCACATCCAGGATCATCATGATTAAAAAACCAGCCATGACGCCAAGCGTCCCGATGTTTGAATGTTCGCCCAGGTGCGCCTCCGGAATCAATTCCTCGACCACGACATAAAGCATTGCGCCCGCCGCAAACGAAAGCATCCAGGGCATGAGCGGCTGGATGCTGCCGGCAACCAGTACCACCAGGATGCCAAAAATGGGTTCCACCACCCCCGAAAGCGCGCCGTATAAAAAGGAACGGCCCACAGGGACGCCTTCCTGGCGCAGCGGCAGGGAAATGGCCGCCCCTTCGGGGAAATTCTGAATCCCCATCCCGAGCGCCAGCCCCATTGCGGAAGCCGCCAGCCCGACGTCGCCGCTGTGCTGGGCGGCCAGCGCAAACGACAGGCCCACCGCCATGCCTTCCGGGATATTGTGCAGGGTGACCGCCATCATCAGCAGGGTGGAACGTTTGAGGGAGGTGGGCGGGCCTTCGGGAGCGGCGGCATCCGGATGCAGGTGCGGCATCACGAAATCCAGCAGCATCAGGAAGCCCACACCCAGCAGGAACCCGCCCGCCGCCGGGATCCAGCCGGGGGTACCGGCAGCCTGCGCTTCTTCGATCGCAGGGATCAACAGGCTCCAGACCGATGCGGCGATCATCACCCCGGCGGCAAAGCCCAGAAAGATCCGCTGCAGCCCCGGACCGGGCTGTTTGCGGAAAAAAAAGACGAGCGCTGCGCCGAGCGAAGTCATTAAAAAGGTGAAACCGGTGCCGATGGCAGCGGATAAAAGTGTGTTCCCCATAGGGTACCTCCTGGTTCTGCCCGCTTGCGGGCAGAAGTTTCTTCTGGCTAACAATTAGCATTTGCTAACAATCTTATATTAAAAGCAAATGGGCAGATTGTCAAGCGCTATTTTCCAGCCCGGCAGGCAAAAGAATACACCTGCCGGCGCAGCGTTTCAAACTGGCAACAGGTGTGCGTCGCGATATAGCAGGGAAGGGCTGGCGGCGGCAGCTGCGGATCGCAGCGCCGGCAAGGATGTTCACACAGAGGGCTTTGGGCGTCTTTCGGCCTGCCCAGGGTCCGCCAGCGCTTTTTGAAGCAGGCATTCCCGGCCTTCGGGGGAAAAACAGCAAAGCACGCAAATCGCGTCGCTGTGTGCAGACTGCGGGGGGAGGCCCAAATGGTTGCGCAAAAAGGAGTGCAGCAGGGTATATTCGGTATAAGCGCGATTGGCCTGGCGGATGCCAAGCGGGGTAAGCTGGACGCTGCCGTAATATTCCTGCTGGATCAGCCCTTCCCCGCTCAATTTTTTCAGGCATTTTACCACGCTGGCCCGGCTGACGCCCAGGAAACGGGCGATATCGACCGACCGTACGGCAGCCCCGCCGTCGGATAGCTGATAAATTGCCAGGAGATATCGGATACAGGAATGGGATAACATGGCGGCCTCTCCTTCTCTGACGCCCCGATCAAACCCTCCAAAAAGGAGGAGCGTACAGCCGCTGTTTGCCGACGGCTGTACGCTGTGGTTGGGAAGGGTTCCCTGTGGTTGAAAAATAGGAGCTTTGATTGCTGTATCATCGTATGGCCTGCGGCCACTGGATGCAAAAAAGATCCCGGCGTTTGTTTTAGATCGCCGCCGGGATAGGGCACGATCTCAATTTCGAAAGGAACAGAATAGGAGCAAAGCTGAATTAGCAATTGCTAATCTTGAGATGATATTAGCATACGCTAACAGGTTTGTCAATAGGTATTTCGAATCATTCCTGCAAAAAAATTTTCTTTCAAAATGCCGGTGCAGCGCAGTTGTTAGCCATAAGCAACATTTTAGTCGATTGTCGATAAAATCCTGCCTTACCCGCCGGACGGTTTTTAGCATCCTTCCTTTTTTTGCGGAGAAACCGAAAAAAGCGGGTGAAGCCGGTTGACAAAGTGAGTTAGCGGATGTAAACAAAACCCATCACAAGCGGTTAGCTTGAACTAACATAACGGCCCGCAAATCTGGACGATCAGATCTACCGGCCGGGAAGGGGGAGGATTTCGATCATGCCTTTAACGATGGCAGGAGCGGACAGAGTGCCACGGTCAAGCAGATCCGCGGCAAGGACGAAACCAGACGCTTTTTGGAAAGCCTGGGTTTTGTGGAGGGCGGCAGCGTCACGGTGGTTTCCGAGATGGGCGGGAATTTGATCGTCAATGTCAAGGATACCAGGATTGCGTTGAGCAAAAGCATGGCAGGCAGAATTATGGTTTGAGGGGTGCGAAGATGAAAACATTAAAAGAGGTCAAATGCGGCGAAACGGCAACCGTAACCAAACTCGATGGCGATGGGGCGCTGAAAAGAAAGATCATGGATATGGGCATCACCAAAGGGACGGCGATCTTCGTGCGCAAGGTTGCGCCGCTGGGCGATCCGATCGAGATCACCGTACGCGGGTATGAACTTTCAATCCGCAAAAAGGAAGCGGAAAATATTCTGGTAGGTTAAAAAAATGCGGAATATGCCGCATTTTTTTAAGCAGAATGGTTAGCGGAAGCTAAATTCTGCGGCATTTACGGGGCGAGAATACGCGGGGGATTTTCCCGCAGAGGAGGTTTCATAAAATGGCAATCAAACTTGCGCTTGCAGGAAACCCGAACTGCGGCAAGACGACAATGTTTAACGACCTGACAGGGTCAAGCCAGTATGTCGGCAACTGGCCGGGCGTAACAGTAGAAAAAAAGGAAGGGAAGCTCAAGGGGCACAAGGAGGTCATTGTGACCGACCTGCCTGGGATTTACAGCCTTTCCCCCTACACGCTTGAGGAGGTTGTCACACGGGACTATATCATGAACGAGCACCCGGATGTGGTGATCAACCTGGTGGATGCTTCCAACATTGAGCGCAACCTGTACTTGACCACCCAGATCACGGAAATGGGCCTGCCGGTCATTATTGCGCTGAATATGATGGATATCGTCAAGAAAAATGGCGACCGCATCGACGTAAAGAAGCTTTCTGCAGAGCTTGGGTGCGAAGTGATCGAGACTTCGGCGCTGAAGGGGGAAGGGCTAAAGGAAGTGGCTGAACGCGCGGTGCAGATGGCGCGTACCGGAGTAAAGACTGCCCCGAGGCACACATTCGATGCGAAAGTGGAGGAAGCGCTGGGCCAGATCAGCGAGCTGGTGGCGGATGTGGTTCCGGCGGAAAACCTCCGGTGGTATTCCATCAAGCTGTTTGAGCGGGATGCACGAGTAATGGAAAAATTCCATT
>CALXGW010000024.1 GCA_944387965.1 uncultured Anaerotruncus sp.
CGGTTATTATACCACAAGATTTACCAGGATTGTAGCGGGTAAGAAACGAAATTTTTTCTTTGTATTTATTAAAAAGGATGCTATAATATGCGTATATGATTCATTTGCAGTATACCCGGCAGATACGGCATACATCCAGATCAGGAACTGCGTCATATGCGTTTCAATATAAAAAAGCGAATACGGATAGAGAAAGGATGTCACCATCATGGCAGACCCCGGTTTTTTTAAGACCTGTGCGATCGGCGGTTTCGAAAAGAAATCCGTCCTCAGCTACATAGATACGCTGAATGAAAACTTCCATACCCGTGAACAGGAATACAACGAAAAGATTGAAGCATTTTCCAAAGCGCAGGATTCCCAGTTGAGCCATATCAAAAAGCTGGAGATGCAGCTGTCTGAGCAGACAGCCAAACTGGAAGCGGTTGCCGGGCAGATCGAACTGGAGCGCACCGAGGCGCATGCCGCGCAGGAATCCATCTCCAGCCTCACCAGCAAAAATGCAGAGCTGGAAAAACAGCTTGGTGACGCCCGCCGGGAGTTGCAGATCCAGCTGGAACGCAACCGGCAGCTGCAGTTCCGGGTCGAAAGTATCGATTATAAGGCAAAAAAATATGATGAGATCTCCACCCAGATCGGCGACGCGATGATCGAGGCCCGCCGGGATGCGGAACGCATCATTGCCGCTGCCCATACCCAGGCGGACGAGATCACCAATGACGCTAAGACCAAAATGCAGGCATTTTATGAAGAACTCGGCGGTTTTTCATCCGATGCTGTCCAGCTGCGCAAATCGGTGGAGGAAATCCTGTTTGTTTTAAACGACCGCATCGAAGTGATGCAGGATGTCGTGAGCCAGATCAAACAGCGGATGGATCCGTCTGCTTTTGCTGCTGCCGAAGAACCGGCTGCACCCGATCAGGATACAGAAGGGGGCGTTTCGGATGAAGACCTATAACCTTTCCGCCCAGGATCTTACCGAACGCGCGCGGGAATTGCGGGCCGGCGACCGCGTACTGCTTTCCGGCGTCATTTATACCGCGCGGGATGCAGCGCATAAACGTATCATGCAGGCGATCGAACAGGGGGCGCCGCTGCCGTTCCCGCTCAGGGGGGCGTCCATCTATTTCGCCGGGCCGACCCCTGCCGCCCCCGGTATGGCCATCGGTTCCTGCGGGCCGACCACTTCCGGCCGGATGGATCCATATACCCCCCGCCTGATGGATTTGGGGCTCATCGCAACGATCGGAAAGGGACAGCGTTCCCAGGCGGTTTATGATGCGATCGTGCGCAACCACGGCGTCTATTTTTGCTCAATCGGCGGAGCCGGCGCGCTTGCTGCACAGTGTGTCACCCAATGTGAAGTCATTGCGTATGAGGATTTAGGCTGCGAATCGGTTAAACGGCTCTGCATCCAGGATTTCCCGTTGATCGTTGCGGCTGACTGCACCGGCGAAAACCTCTATGATACCGGGCGCGCCAATTACCGTCTGGCATAAAATACATGCCCATTTGCCTTACGGCGTCCATTTTGGACGCCGTTTTTTCATATTGCTGAAAAATATGGTAGGTAAATTGTAAAAAATGTGGTATGATATATGCGTGTCATTTTTTGCGCAGGAAAACATCTGGTTATCCCGTGCATATTGATAAAGCATCGGTAAAGAGAGGCATCTGGATGAAACGGTTATGGATCTATCTCAAGGGTTATGAAAAAGAAAGCGTGCTCGGCCCGCTGTTTAAGCTGCTGGAAGCTACCTTTGAACTGCTTGTGCCGCTGGTGATGGCCGACATCATCGATAAAGGCATCGCTGACCGGGATTTCCCTTATATTTTAAAAATGTGCGGCGTCCTTGTGCTGCTGGGGCTCATTGGGTTTGCCAGCAGCATCACCGCCCAATATTTTGCGGCAAAGGCAGCCACCGGGTTTGCCACCCGGCTGCGCCACGCCCTGTTTTCCCATATCCAGACCTTTTCCTATACAGAAATGGATACCATCGGTTCTTCCACTTTGATCACCCGGATGACCAGCGATATCAACCAGGTACAAAACGGGCTGAACCTCACCCTGCGGCTTTTGCTGCGTTCGCCGTTCGTGGTATTCGGCGCAATGGTGATGGCCTTCACCATCGACCTGAAAGCTGCCCTGGTGTTTACTGTGGTCATCCCGCTTCTGTGCATCGTGGTGTTTGGCATTATGGCGCTGAGTATGCCGCTTTATAAAAAGGTGCAGCAAGGCCTTGACCGGATCATGAATACCACCCGGCAAAACCTGAGCGGCGTGCGGGTGATCCGCGCGTTTGGCCGGGAAGCGGATGAAAATGTCCGCTTTGCGTCTGAAAACCGTGCGCTCACCAATATGCAGATGCTGGTTGGGCGCATTTCCGCACTGACCAACCCGGTCACCTATGTGATCGTCAACGCCGGCCTGATCGCGCTGCTCTGGCGGGGCGGCGTCGCCGTGGATACCGGCGTGCTGACCCAGGGCCAGGTGGTCGCGCTGGTCAATTACATGTCCCAAATCCTGGTGGAATTGGTCAAGATGGCAAATCTCATCATCAATATTACCAAATCCCTGGCCTGTGCAAGCAGGATCGAAGGGGTACTGGCGCAGGAAAGCACCCTGGAAAGCCCTCAAAACCCGCTTGCGATCGGCAATGCGCCAGACGGACTGCTGCGTTTTTCCGATGTGGGGCTGACCTACCAGGGTGCAGGCGCGCCGTCCCTTTCCGGACTTACCTTTTCGGTCCGCGCCGGGGAAACCATTGGGGTCATCGGCGGTACCGGGAGCGGCAAAACCAGCCTGGTCAACCTGATCCCCCGGTTTTATGACGCCACAACCGGGCAGGTCCTGTTCCATGGCCAGGATATCCGCAGCTATGACCTGCAGGAATTGCGGCAGCGGGTGGGCGTTGTGCCGCAAAGGGCGGTCCTATTTTCCGGTACCATCCGGGAAAATATGCTTTGGGGCAATCCCGACGCCACTGATGCAGAAATCTGGCAGGCGCTGGATACCGCGCAAGCCAAAAGCTTTGTTGAGGAAAAACCGGGCGGGCTGGACGCCCCGGTCGCCCAGGGCGGCAGCAATTTTTCCGGCGGGCAGCGCCAGCGGCTGACCATCGCCCGGGCGCTGGTGCGGCAGCCGGAAATCCTCATCCTGGACGACAGCGCTTCCGCGCTCGATTTTGCCACCGACGCTGCGCTGCGCCGTGCAATCCGCGAAATGCCCAATTCCCCCACGATTTTTATTGTCAGCCAGCGGGCTTCCAGCATCCTGCATGCCGACCGGATCATCGTCCTGGACGATGGGCAGCCGGTCGGTCTCGGCACGCATGACATGCTCCTGGAAAACTGCCCGGTCTATCAGGAAATTTATGCCTCACAGTTTGAAACCGCACGTAAAGGAGGGGAAAGCGCATGCGTGCAGCCGTAAACCGCAAACAGACAGTCAAGCGGGTGCTTGCTTATATCCGCCGGTACTGGTTTGCCGTAGCCCTGAGCCTGTTTTTTGCCGCGCTGACCGTCGCTTCCACCCTCTATGTCCCGGTGCTCACCGGTAACGCGGTCGATCTGATCCTTGGCCCGGGACAGGTGGATTTTGCGGGCATCCTTTTGATCTGTAAGCAGATCGCCCTGATTATCTTAATCACTGCATTGGCACAATGGCTGATGAACGTCTGCAATAACAAGATCACCTATGGCGTCACGCAGGATATCCGTAACGATGCCTTTGAAAAAATTGAGATCCTGCCGCTCAAATATATTGATGCCCACAGCCACGGTGAAATGGTCAGCCGGGTCATCGCAGATGTGGATCAGTTTGCGGACGGCCTGCTCATGGGCTTTACCCAGCTGTTTACCGGTGTGCTCACCATCTTGGGCACCCTCGGCTTTATGTTTGCCATCCATTTCTGGATTGCGCTGGTAGTTGTGCTGATTACCCCGCTAAGCCTGTTTGCCGCCGGTTTCATTGCCAAACACACCTTCACCATGTTCCATCTGCAAAGCCAGACACGCGGCGAACAGACTGCGCTGGTGGATGAAATGGTCAGCGGCCAGAAGGTGGTGCAGGCGTTTGGATATGAACAGCGGGCGGTTGCAAAATTTGATGAAATTAACAGCCGGCTGCAAAAATATTCCCTGCGCGCGATCTTTTTTTCTTCGATCACCAACCCGGTCACCCGTTTTGTCAACAGCCTGGTGTATACCGGCGTCGGCTTTACCGGCGCATGGGCGGCGATCGGCGGATTCCTTTCGGTTGGCCAGCTCACCTGTTTTCTGACCTATGCCAACCAGTACACCAAACCGTTCAATGAAATATCCGGCGTTGTCACCGAACTGCAAAATGCGCTTGCCTGTGCCGAACGGATCTTTGAACTGATCGATGAACAGCCCCAGGAACCCGATGCGCCGGATGCGGTCGTGCTCAAGGACGTACAGGGGGCGGTTTCCCTGCGGGAAGTTTCCTTCCGTTACCGCCCGCAAACCCCTCTGATCGAAGACCTGAACCTTTCGGTGGAACCGGGGCGGCGGGTCGCAATCGTGGGGCCGACCGGCTGCGGGAAAACGACCATCATCAACCTGCTGATGCGTTTTTATGACGTCACGGGCGGGGAGATCCAGGTGGACGGCGTCCCGGTGCGCGATGCCACCCGGAAAAGCCTGCGCGCCAGCTATGGGATGGTGCTGCAGGACACCTGGCTGATGGCAGGCACTATCCGGGAAAACATCGCCTACGGCTTCCCGGATGCCACCGAGGAACAGATCATTGAAGCCGCCAAAGCCGCGCATGCCCACAGCTTTATCAAGCGTCTGCCGCAGGGGTATGACACAGTGATCGCCGAGGATGGCGGCAATATCAGCCAGGGACAAAAACAGCTGCTTTGCATTGCGCGCGTGATGCTGCGCCTGCCGCCGATGCTGATTCTCGATGAAGCGACCTCCAGCATCGACACCCGCACCGAGCTGAAAATCCAGAACGCTTTTGCAAAAATGATGCAGGGCCGCACCAGCTTCATTGTCGCCCACCGGCTTTCCACCATCCGAGAGGCAGATATCATCCTCGTCATGAAGGACGGGAAGATCATCGAGCAGGGCAACCATCAGGAATTGCTTGAAAAGGGCGG
>CALXGW010000025.1 GCA_944387965.1 uncultured Anaerotruncus sp.
ATGAGGACCTGTTGGACGGGCTGAATGAAAAACAGATCCGCTGCTATGTGACCGATTTCCCGGACGACGCGCTGCTCGGGCATCCAGGCGTGCTGGCCATCCCGCATCTGGCGGCTTCCACGCCGGAGAGCGAGGATAACTGCGCGCAGATGGCTGCGATGCAGATGGTGGATTACCTGGAAAACGGGAATATCAAAAACTCGGTCAACCTGCCGAATGTCTGCATGCCCCGCAGCGGGGATATGCGCATTGCGGTCATCCACCGCAATATCCCGGCAATGATTACCAAAATTGCGGCGATCATTTCGGAATGTGGGGTCAACATCGAGAACCTGACCAACAAATCCAAAAAAGATTACGCATATACCCTGGTGGATATCAAGGGTGCAGTCGGCAGCGACGTGGTCGGAAAGATCCAGGCGATCGAGGGGGTCATCCGCGTCAGCGTATACCGCTGAACGGCATTTTGAGAGCACAGGGGAAACCAAGCCGGAAAGGCGGGACGCAGAATAAAAGCGCGCCCGCCTTTTTTAATGAAAAATCCAGGATTTCACTGTCAAAAAGTGTCCCGGATCGGGGCAAAATCAGGTTAAAAAAGTATGGGGCTGCATTCGGTAAAAAATGAGATTTCACGAGAAAAACGAAGATAACAGGCGAATGCGTGAGATCGGAGGATAAAGCCTTCCGGCAGCAGCCGCGTGTGCGCCGGGCAGGCAGGGGCAGGCAAAAGCTGTGCTGTTAAAAAGCAGGGTTTTATGTTAGAATATTGATAACAGGTTGGCCCGGCCTGTAAACCGGGAGATGCATCTACCAAAAGGAAAGAGAGGGAAGCTTATGGCCCCGTTTATATGGTTGATCGTGGGGATCGTGATGGCAGTGGCCGAGGGGCTGACTGTACAGATGGTTGCAATTTGGTTTGCGATCGGTGCAGTCGGCGCATCGATTGCCGCGGTATTGGGCGTCGCCCCGATCTATCAATTTTTGGTTTTTATCCTGTTGTCCTGCATCGCATTGGCGCTGACACGGCCGTTTGTCCGCAAACTGATGGCCCATAATAAGCGCGAAGCGACCAACGCCGACCAGGTGATCGGCCAGTCCGGCATCGTCCGGCAGGCGATCGATAACGACCTGGGTACCGGCAGGGTCACAGCCATGGGGCTGGACTGGACCGCCCGCGCCAAAGATGGGCAGAAGATCCCCGAGGGGGAAAAGGTGCGGGTGCTGGCGATCGAAGGGGTAAAACTGATCGTCGAGTTGCAAAAACAGGAAGAGAAGCAGGATATGCCTGCACATACCGCTGTTGAATCAATGTCAAAATAAAAAAGGAGGCGTCTTTATGCCAATCCCCGTTTTACTGCCGCTATTGCTGCTGGTCCTGATCATTGTGGTGATCTTATTGAGCAACATCAAAATCGTCCCCCAGGCGAGCGTGTATGTCGTCGAACGGCTGGGCAGCTACCATGCGACCTGGGAGAACGGCCCGCATGTCAAAATCCCGTTTATTGACCGGATCCAGAAGAAGGTTTCGCTCAAGGAACAGGTGGCGGATTTCCCGCCGCAGCCGGTCATCACCAAGGATAATGTCACCATGCAGATCGATACGGTCGTATTTTTCCAGATCACCGATGCAAAGCTGTTTGCATACGGCGTGGAACGCCCGATCTCTGCCATCGAAAACCTGACAGCCACCACCCTGCGCAATATCATCGGTGAGATGGAGCTTGACCACACCCTTTCCTCCCGCGACAATATCAACACCAAAATCACCGCCACCCTGGACGTTGCGACCGATAAATGGGGGATCAAGGTCAACCGGGTGGAACTGAAAAACATCCTGCCGCCGCCGGAAATCCAGGACGCGATGGAAAAACAGATGAAAGCCGAACGCGAACGCCGGGAATCCATCCTGCGCGCGCAGGCGGAACGGGAATCTGCCATCCTGGTGGCGGAGGGCGAAAAGAAATCCGCAATCCTGCGTGCGGAAGCGGATAAGGAGTCGGCCATCCTGCGTGCAGAAGGCGTCAAGGAGCAGAAGATCCGTGAGGCGCAGGGCGAAGCGGAAGCGATCGAACTGGTGCAGAAAGCTTATGCGGATTCGCTGCGCCTGCTGAGTGAAGCCAACCCGAGCGATAAGGTCATCCAGATCAAGAGCCTGGAAGCCTTCCAGAAGGCGGCCGATGGCAAAGCGACCAAAATCATTATCCCCAGCGAGATCCAGTCCCTGGCGGGCCTGGCTTCCTCGCTCAAGGAAATGGTGTCCGACAAATAATTGCCCGGGAAGCATCCCGGCAAACCAAAACAAACGTACCGGCCCCGGAAAGCGGCAGATCGCCGTTTTCCGGGGCCGGTGTGTTTTGATACGCATACCGGGCAGCGGACAGAGTTATCCGAACAGTTCCCGTGTAAAGCCGGCGCGCACCGCCTGTCCCGGCATGATGCGCAGGATATCAGGCGTTTCCCAGTCGCCCGAAAGCAGCCGGCGCAGCAGGGAAAGGTCGGTTTCCACCTCAAAAAAGTCCAGCCCATGGCGCTGGGCATATGCCCGTGCCTGCAAACCGGTATCGGGGATGCCGAGGGCGGTGTCCGCCAGATAGCAAAGGCAGGCGCAGTCCCCCTGCGGGACCGGGAAAACCGGTTCATCGCTGCCGGCCGCCTGCCAGCAGATACGGCCTTCATACTGCAAAAACAGCTTGCGGTAAGGCTCGCTGCCGCCCAGCAGCAATGCAACGCCGTTATGTACACGCGGCAGGATCAGCGGCGTATCATCAGCGGCCAACCCCTCGGGCGGGACAGCTTCCGCGCCGTCCAAGAGCAGGATGGCGTCGCAGCCGGGGAGATCGGCAACTTCTTTGACGATCTCCTGCCGCCCGGTGTCAGATAAAAACAGGGAAACGGTATGCGGGGACAAGGGGAGCATCCGCTCCAGGAAAGGGTGCAGCAAAGCGGCTGCGATCAGGGATAGCTTCATCTATGTTCACATCCAATTCATAAAGACTATCTTGAGTTTAGCCGATTCTGCCCTAGGAATCAATGCAAAGAATCTGGAAAAAAAGCTGTGTATTTCCTCCTGTTAAAAACCGCCGGCTTGTGGTACAATATCCCACAGAGCAAAACAGGCGTCCCTGTCTGTTTTGACCGGGCCGGAGAGGGGGAACCACAATGATTGAAAACCAAACCGAAAAGCGGCAGCAGGCCGTCCTGGTAGCGGTGGACACCGGGGAATATGATGTGCGTGTCTCGATGGATGAATTGGAGGAGCTGGCCGATGCAGCGGGTGCGGATACCCTGGCCAAAATGATACAGAAACGCCCGTCCTTTGACCCGGCTACCATGATTGGGGAGGGCCGGCTGGAAGAATTGGCGGAATTTTGCAGAAATGCCGAGGCTGACCTCGTGATTTTTGACCATGAACTGTCCCCGGCGCAGGTGCGCAACATTGAAAAAGCCTGCCAGACGCCGGTGATCGACCGGACAGCGCTGATTTTGGATATTTTTGCCCAGCGGGCGGTGACCGCTGAGGGGAAACTGCAGGTCGAACTTGCCCAGCTGCGCTACCGGCTGTCCCGGCTGGCGGGGATCGGTACCGAACTTTCCCGGCTGGGCGGCGGCATCGGTACCCGCGGGCCGGGAGAAACCCAGCTGGAAACCGACCGCAGGCATATCCGGCGGCGGATCTCCGCCTTGCGCAGCCAGCTGGCCGAACTGGAAAAACGGCGGGAACAGCTGCGTGCCCGGCGGAAAAAGGATGGGGTCACGACCATTGCGATTGTCGGATATACCAATGTAGGGAAAAGTACCCTGCTCAATGCGCTCACCAATGCCGGGGTTTTGGCGGAAAACAAGCTGTTCGCCACCCTGGACCCGACTTCCCGGGCGCTTTCTTTGCCGGATGGGCGCAATGTGCTGCTGGTGGATACGGTCGGGTTTGTGCGCCGGCTGCCGCATCAGCTGGTGGAAGCGTTCCATTCAACGCTCGAGGAAGCGACCTGCGCCGACCTGATCTGGTGCGTCTGTGATATCGCTTCGGAGGAAGCGGAGGAACAGGTCGAAGTGACCAAAAAACTGATGCAGGAATTGGGGGTGCAGGATACCCCGATGCTGACCGTCTTAAATAAATGCGACCTGATCGCCCAGTCCCCGCTGCCGCTGAATGCACTGACAGCGCCGATCTCCGCGAAAACCGGGTTTGGGCTGGAAGCGCTGCTGGAAAAAACGGCAAAAGCGCTTGCACCCACCCATACCCGGCTGTGGCTGCATATCCCGTATGAGCGGTCGGGGCTGATCCATGAAATTTTACAGGAAGGGAAGGTCTTTTCCCAGGAATATACCGAAACCGGCACGCTGGTGGACGCGCTGGTTGAACAAAAGCTGCTTCATAAGGTGGCGGAATTTGCCCAGCGACCACCCGAAAAAGAGAACCCGCAATAAATACGAGGGAGCTGTAAAACCGTGGGCAGTGCCAGGGATTGCGGTTCATCCCCCCCAGTCAGCCCCCCTTTGGAAGGGGGGGCCAAAAGGGCGGGGCGAAAAAAGCCTCCCCTGTGCAAAGGGAGGTGGCGCGGCGGAGCCCCCATCCTCTGCCTCCCTTGTGCAAAGGGAGGTGGCGCGGCGGGAGCCGCGACGGAGGGATTGCGGTTCATCCCCCCAGTCAGCCCCCCTTTGGAAGGGGGGCCAAAAGGGCGCGGCGAAAAAAGCCTCCCTTGTGCAAAGGGAGGTGGCGCGGCGGGAGCCCCCATCCTCTGCCTCCCTTGTGTAAAGGGAGGTGGCGCGGCGCAGCCCCCATCCTCTGCCTCCCTTGTGTAAAGGGAGGTGGCGCGGCGGGAGCCGCGACGGAGGGATTGACATGCAGCCGCAGGGCTGACCGGGCTTTCGCACAATCCCCCACCGCCTTCGGCGGAGCCCCCTTTACACAAGGGGGCCAAAAGGGCGGGGCGAAAAAAGCCTCCCTTGTGTAAAGG
>CALXGW010000026.1 GCA_944387965.1 uncultured Anaerotruncus sp.
AAATACCGTCCGGTCCAATATCGACCGGACGATCACCTGCCCGATCTGCGGCCTGCGGTAAGGCGGCAATTCCAATGCAAAGGAGGACGGCACCCCTTTCAGCACCGTTTTGGAAAGCAGGTAAGAGCTGAAAAAGGTCATCAGGATCCCGAGCAGGACGATCCCGGTCAGCAGCCCTGCCGACCATGCCGCTGTTGCCAGGCCGCCCGTCCCTGCAATAAAAAACATGGTAATCATTGCAATCAGGGTTGGAAACCGCCCATTGCAAGGTACAAAACTGTTGGTCATGACCGCAATCAGCCGTTCCCGTGGGGAATCGATGATCCGTGCACCGGTCACCCCGACTGCATTGCATCCAAACCCCATGCAGACGGTCAACGCCTGTTTGCCGCAGGCTCCGCATTTTTTAAAATAGTGATCGAGGTTGAAGGCGACCCGCGGCAGATATCCCAAATCTTCCAGCAGGGTGAACAACGGGAAAAAAATCGCCATCGGCGGCAGCATCACCGAGATTACCCATGCCGCCACCCGGTATACCCCATCCACCAGCAAGCCATGCAGCCATGCCGGCGCGCCGGCGGCGTCAAACAGCATGGATAGTTTTTCCTGTATGGAAAACAGGAAGTCTGAAAGGAACTGCGACGGGACATTCGCCCCCACGATCGTGATCCAAAACACCCCGGCCAGCATCGCCAGCATCACCGGGATACCAGTCGTGCGGCTGGTGAGCAGCCGGTCGATTTTGCGGTCGCGCAGGTTATATCCCGGTTTTTCAAACGTCACGGCCTGCATACATACTTCTTCGGCGTGCAGCACCAGGGAAGCGGCTACCATATCCGGGATCCGTTCTCTCGGAATACCTGCCTCCTTTAGCTTGCTCCATTCCTGTTCGCATGCCTGCCGGATTTCGCCGGTAAAAAGGTCAGCACCAAGACGCTCTTTCAGGGTAAAAAGCAGTTTTTCTTCCCCGGACAGCAGCTTGACCGCGGCCCATCTGGCTGGTACCAATCCCGCCGTCTTTTCTTCCAAAAGCGGTACCAATGCGTCCAGCGCCTGTTCGATCTGTTTGGGATAACGCGGGGAAAATGCTTCCCGCTGCTCCGTACAGATGGCTGCCACTGCATCGGTCAGCCGTCCCATCCCCTTTTTCCCGCGCGCCTGCGTGCCGACCACCGGCACGCCAAGGGCATTCTCCAGCGCGTCAAAATCAATGCGGATCCCTTTTTTATCCGCTTCATCCAACAGATTGACGCAAACGACTACCTTGCCTGTCACTTCCATGACCTGCAGCACCAGGTTCAGGTTGCGTTCCAGGCAGGTCGCGTCACACACCACGACCACCGCATCCGGCTGCCCGAAACAGACAAAATCCCGCGCAACTTCCTCTTCGGCGGAATGTGCTGTCAGCGAATAAGTACCCGGGATATCCACAAGGGTATATTTTTCCCCATGATGCAGATAATGCCCCCTTGCATTGCTCACCGTTTTCCCCGGCCAATTCCCAGTATGCTGGTGCAGGTTGGTCAACTGGTTAAACACGGTGCTTTTCCCGACATTCGGGTTGCCTGCCAGCGCGATCACCCGCCCATCGCCTGCCTGGTCTATTTTCCATTCCCGGCCGATCGCGCCGCGCCCGGTAGAGCTGGTCGTCAGTCCCATATCCGCTCTCCCGATTGGCACTCGACCCAGATATTTTTGGCATCTTCCCCGCGCAGCGCGATCACTGCACCCCGGATCTCATACGCGGTCGGATCTCCTGCCGGGCTTTTTTGCAGGCACTGGATCTTTGTCCCTTCGATCAGGCCGATATCCTGTAACCGCCGGCGGATCGCATTTTCACCCTCCAAATATGTCACACGGGCCATCCGCCCAACCGGCAGCTGGTTCATCCTGATTTGTCTTTGCCACATATGCATCGTTCCCTGTCATATCAATTTCGGGGAGTTCCCCTTAATAAGCTATTCGATGTATGTGGGAAGGGTTCCGGCGATACCGGCAGGCAGCCCCTGCCTGGATGGGCTTTCTTTCAGCAATTCCGGCGCCAGTTCGGTCATATCCGGCCAAAACCGCTTTGGGCAATGCCCCATCCTGCATTTTGGATTGAATCTTCCTGCAATTGCAATTTTTTCATAATACCGCTTCCAGAGCGCCTGCATCTCCTGCTCCTGCGCCCCTGCAGGCGGAAGCTGCAAACTCTCCACCGTCTGGATATATGCCTGGTACGGCCGATAGAACAGCGCCATCCCGTGTGTGCGGTCAAAAATGACAAACGCTTCCTCCGGGAACCGGTCGGTAAAATGATGCTGCAGCAGCGGCAAAACCGCCCCTTTGGGTGAGATGACCGACACCAGTACCTTTTCATACTCGGCAAAACGTAAAAATTCCTTCATATGATGCGCTTCATTTTCCACCGCGCGCACCATCCGGTAAATCCGGTTCACTGTATCGTCAGCCAGCATCGACAGGGTTTTGCTGCCGAAGGTATACAGCAGCCGGATAAACCGGTAGATCGCGTACAGCCGCCCGTCTTCGCAGGAAAGCCAGGCCAGGGCTACCCACCGCTGCGCCTGGCGGGAAATTTTCCCAACCGACTTCCAGACCCGCAGCGCATGCGCTTCATCCGGCAAAATATCCCGCACGGGGAACAAGGTCAGTTCTTCCATCCCCAGGATATCTGCCGGGATTTCTTTTCGCGTATAACTTTCAAATACGCAGCAAAGCAGCCCGGTCATCCCGCCGTCACACCGGTAAATCAAATCTCCCCGGTCAAGCATTTCTGCATATCCTCCCCGCTGGGCGCGCGTGTAAACAGCGAAAGCTGTTCGGGCGCCTGCTCCGGCAATGCCGCCAATTCATAATCCCGCGGCGAGATCAGCGCCCTTAACACAGCATCCGGGTTTACCCGCAGCCCTTCCATCATTTTCCCATTGCATAACAGGAAATATTGCGCCCGTTTGAGCACTACCCCCAGTTTTTTCAGCCCGGCAAAATCCAGGCTCCCTGTGCGCCTGGCTGTCAGGATCCGCCGGGCGCTTTTGACGCCGATCCCCGGCACCCGCAGCAGCATTTCATACGGCGCACGGTTCACTTCGACCGGGAACTGTTCCATATGGTTGATTGCCCAGTTGCATTTCGGGTCGACCAGCGGGTTAAAGCTCTGATGCTGTTCATCCAGCAGTTCGCTTGCATCAAACCCATAAAAACGCAGCAGCCAATCCGCCTGGTAAAGCCGATGTTCCCGCAAAAGCGGCGGTTTGGTGTCGATGGCAGGCAGCAGGCGGTCCTCCTGTACCGGGATATACGCTGAAAAAAATACCCGTTTGAGGCCGTATTTCCGATACAGCCCCTGTGTCAGGCGCAAAATCTGCAAATCGGTATCCGGGGTCGCGCCGATAATCATCTGGGTGCTTTGGCCGGCTGGGACAAAATGCTCTCCCTTCGGGCGGCTCACGATCCCGCGCTGTTCCCGGATGAGCGCCATCGGGCGGAAGATGTCCTCCTTGTGCTTATCCGGCGCGAGCAGCGCCAGGCTCTCCCGGCTCGGCAGCTCGATATTGACGCTCATCCGGTCGGCCAGCAGCCCCAACCGGCAGATCAGCCGGTCATCCGCCCCGGGGATCGCTTTGACATGGATATAGCCGCCGAAACGGTATTCCTCCCGGAGCAGCCGGAGGGTTTCGATCATCAATTCACAGGTATCATCCGGGCTGCGCAAAATACCGGAGGATAAAAACAGCCCTTCAATATAATTGCGCCGGTAAAACTGTATGGTGAGTTCCGCCAATTCCCGTGGGGTAAAGGCTGCGCGGCGGGTATCGTTGGAACGCCGGTTGATGCAATATTTGCAGTCGTAAATGCAGCAGTTGGTCAGCAGCACTTTCAACAGGGAGATACATCTGCCATCCGCCGAAAAGCTGTGGCAGATGCCGCCCTTGGCGCAGTTGCCGATCCCGCCCTTTTTGCCGGCGCGGTCCACCCCGCTTGAGGTGCAGGCCGCATCATATTTAGCCGCATCCGAAAGGATCTCCAATTTTTCCATCATATCCATTTTCTCACCACCAATAGGAACATTTGTTCTTATTTTAGTTTACTCCTTTTGCAGCGGTTTGTCAACGGGAAAAATCTGGGAAGCCGCCGGCGTTTGGATATGGGATATACCGGCCGTTTTCTGTCTGCAAGGGTTTACAAAGGCTGTTTTCTTTCCTATAATGGGAATGGAAAAAATTTGCTGCAAAGCGTTTTTGTGGAAAGGGTGGTCAGGATGAAAACATTCCCTCTGGATGAAGGGCGGTTGCTAGAGGACATCAGCGGGCTGCTGCGGATTAAAAGCGTCACCGGCGATTGCGGGCCGGTCACAGCCCAGGCCCCGCTCGGGCAAGGGATCTATGACGCGGTGGAATACCTGCTTTCGCTCGGGAAAAGCTACGGCATGCGCGGCAAAAACCTGGATGGATATTGCGGCTGGCTGGAAATCGGCGAAGGGGAACGGATGGTTGCCGTGCTGGCCCATGTGGACACCGTTTCGGTCACGCCGGACGGCTGGGAGGCCGACCCGTTCGACGGGACAGTGATCGACGGGAAGCTTTACGGGCGGGGTTCGCTGGACAACAAAGGCCCGGCTGTGGTCACGCTGCACGCAATGAAAGCCATCCTGGAAAGCGGCGTCAAACTGGATAAGCGGATCCGCCTGATTTTCGGCGGGGATGAAGAGATGGGGGCCTGGCGCTGTATGGAGCGTTACCGCCAGACAGAGGAGCTGCCCTGCTGTGCATTTGCGCCGGACGTCGTGTATCCGGTCACCTATGCGGAAAAAGGGATCATGCGGGTGTGCATCTCCCGCCAGCTGGACGGCGTAGCGCCTGTGATGGAGCTGCAGGCGGGCACCCTGCCCAATATCGTACCGGATTATGCCAAAGCGCAGATCGGCGGCGAGGTATACGAAGCCACAGGCAAACCGGCCCATGCGATGGAACCACACAAAGGGGACAATGCGATCGTAAAACTCTGCCGTGCGCTCGATCAAAAGGGATTGCGGCACCCGTTTATCCAAATGTGCTGCATTGCTGACCGGGATGGTTTTGGGATCGCATTTTCCGATGAAGTTTCCGGCGAACTCACCATCAATCCTTCGCTCGCAACGGTGGACAGCGCCCATGCGGAGCTGACCTGCGATGTGCGTATCCCGGTCACCATCACGTCCGAGCAGGTCGTTGAGGCGATCTCCCGGCAGGTGGAACCGTTCGGGTTTACGGTGGAGCGCACCTTCTGGCGCAAACCGCTTTATATCTCCACCGATTCCCCGCTCGTCAAGACCTTGCAGGCGGTCTATCTCGATTGCACCGGCGACAGCCGCCCCCCTGTTTCGACCGGCGGCATCACCTTTGCGCGGGCGTTTGAAAATGCGGTCGCATTCGGGGCCCTTTTCCCCGACGACCCGGTCACCTATCACAAAACCAACGAATTCTGGAAAGTAGATTCGATCAAACGCAATTTTCAGATCATCTCAAACGCCCTGCTCGCCCTTTGACAGCAGGCAGAAGGGCCTGTCCGTACCAATGGCAGACAAAAAACCCGGATCTTCCCTGCAAGATCCGGGTTTTTTTGTGTGTTGACGCGCCCTTTCTGCACAAAGCGCGCTGGAGAGGTTTTAAAGAGGAGTCAATGAAAAAATTCGCTTTTTAAAAGCTTGTTTTTATCATACAGTCCCTCTTTGTTCGGAATGTGAAAATTTTATGTAAAATCATAAAATAATTCCTTCGGACATCTCTTTACTCCCGTTCGGACAAAATGAACGGCCCGCCGTTGAGCGGCCGCATCAAAAAGACCCCGTCCGCCAGGTCGAACAGCTTATGCATGCACCGCTTGGCCAGCCATTTGCTTTCAAACAGGCCATATACCGCCGAACCGCTGCCGGTCATCCGTGCGCCCAGCGCGCCGCCTGCAAGTATCCGCTGCCGGAGTTTTTCCACCACTTCCAGCCCCGCCGCCGGTTCCAGCACATTGGAAAGTTTTTGTGCCGCCTGCCGCAGCGACTGCTTTTCCAGCGCTTCCACCATCCCGGCGACATCTGCACGGCCGGGTTCAGCAAGCTGGTCGTACCTGCGGTAACATTCCTGGGTTGGGACCGATTCCTCCGGCTTTGCCACCAGGATATGGCAGTCCGGCAGGTTCGGCAGCGCAGACATCCGCTCCCCGATCCCCTGTACCCGCTGGGTACCGCCGGCCAGGCAAAACGGCACATCCGCCCCCAGC
>CALXGW010000027.1 GCA_944387965.1 uncultured Anaerotruncus sp.
CGATTCCTCCGGCTTTGCCACCAGGATATGGCAGTCCGGCAGGTTCGGCAGCGCAGACATCCGCTCCCCGATCCCCTGTACCCGCTGGGTACCGCCGGCCAGGCAAAACGGCACATCCGCCCCCAGCCCGATCCCAAGTTTGCAAAGTTCTTCCAGCGGGGCGTCCACTTCAAACAAAGCGTTCATCCCAACCAGTACCCCTGCGGCATCCGCACTTCCGCCGCCCATACCCGCCTGCATGGGGATACGTTTTTTCATATCGATGGTCAGGCCGCATTTGGGCAGCCCAAACCATTCCAGGAACCGCCTGGCGGCGATATGCGCCAGATTGCTTTCCCCGCCCGGGATACGGGGACGGTCGCAGGAAATATAGATTCCTTCGGTATGGGTGCGTGTGATGGTCACCGTATCCCGCAGGCTCACACTCTGCATCACCATATCCACAAAATGATATCCGTCGGCACGGCGCCCGGTGATATCCAGCGCCAGATTGATCTTCGCCGGCGCGTCTACAACGACAGTTTTTTTCATTCCTTGCCCTCCCTGGCATCTTTCGGTTCAGCGTTTTGAAAACATTTGGAATATCGGGTTTGCCTTCACATTGATCGCTTTGGCAGGGCACATCTCATGGCAGCAAAAGCAATGGATGCAGTTAGAAAGGTTGATTTTTGCCTTCCCTTCCAAAATTTCAATGGTTTTGGCCGGGCAGCTTTCTGCACATTTTCCGCACCCCACACAGTCCTTCACCCGGATTTTGGGATGTGGTGCAAGCCGCGGCCCAAGCCCGCGTACGATCCAGGAAAATGGGCGGGGGATATTGTCTGCAAAATCCAATCCTTTGGTAGCCGGCATCCTGAAATCCTGGATCGGGGAAAACCCTGCGCCATTCCCACAAAGGCTCACCTCATCCACTGTTTTGGGGCAAAGCCCCCGCTCGACTGCCTGCGCAAGCATCGGGACCTGCTGCGGCGACAGATCGATCAGGCGCCCCATCACCAGATCCAACGCATAGATATCCTCCCCAACGGCCGCCGCGGTCAGGCCGACGTGGCGTTTTTGCCCGGCAGTCGGGCCGTCCCCTTCCATTGCATCCACTGCATCCACCAGTGTGACTGCCGGCTTGACCAGCCCGGCAAGGTCCAACAGCATCCCCGCAAACCGTTCCCCTTCCGGGAAGCGATAGTGCAGCTGGGGCTTGAGCAGCCCCGGCACACAACCAAACAGGTTCTTGACCCCGCACGAAAGGGTGGTCATGCAGTGGGTCTTGAGCTTGCAGAGGTTAAACACCATATCCGCATCCAAGATTGGGGCAAGGATATCAAAATCCTTGCAGACCTGCCCATCCGGAGCCTGTACCGGCCGGCTGACACAGGCAGTATACAACTCCACGCCAAATTTCTGCGCAGCCTGCTTCATCCCGGTCGCGGCATATACCCCCGCCATGATCTGCGGGGTATAAAGCCCGCCGGGGCTGTCCGCCAGGATGATGCGCGCACTGCTGTGCTCCCGGATATACCGGCATACCGCCGCAACCATTGCCGGATGGGTGGTCGCCGTACGTTCCGGCGTGCATTTCATAATCAAATTCGGCTTGATGACGATGGTTTTCACACTGGACGGGATCAAAAATCCCAATGCATCCAAATGCTGCGAAACAGCGGCATCCATCGCCCTTTGGTCATAGCTTTCAGTCCTGATCAACGATACTTTGGGCATAGCCATCTCCCACATTTCAAATAATGGTAGCCGGATCGGCGTCCGACCTTGCGATCACAGCCGGGGTATCCCCCAGCGCATCCCGGACCAGCCCGGCCAGATAGGGCAGCACATGCCTTTCGGTCCCATAATGTCCCGCATCGATCAATGTGATCCCGCGATGGGCTGCATCCAGCATCACATCATGCTTGACGTCCCCGGTCACAAATGCCTGCGCACCTGTTTTTGCGATATCTTCCAGCAAGCTTCCGCCGCTTCCGCCGCAGACTGCCGCCAATTCCACCGGCCTGCCGCCGTCGCAGTAGCGCACTGCCGGCAGATCCAGCATCTGTTTGACATAATAAGCAAATTCCGGCGGGGTCATCCCTCTTTCCAGGCTGCCTACCCGCGCCATCCCTTCCGGCGGTACCGGGCTGGTATTTTGCAGCCGGAGTTTTTCGGCCAGGATATCGTTGACCCCGCCCTGTGCAAGATCCAGGTTGGTATGTGCGCTGATGACCGATATCCCTTCCCGTGCCAGCCGCCACACCAGCATGTCCGAACGGACCTGCTTGATCGGATGGAAAATCACTGGATGATGGGTCACGATCAGGTTGGCGCCGCGTCCGATCGCTTCGGAGATCACCGCATCGGTGACATCCAGCGCCACTACCGCCCCAGTGACCTGCGCCTGTGGGTCGCCGACCAGCAATCCCGGATTGTCAAAATCCAGCGCGGTTGAAAAATCCGCCGCCCGGTTGATCGCATCATAAACATCCTGTACCTTCATGCAAAGCCCCTCCTTCCAATTCCTGCAATAATTCCTGATAAAACCTGAGCGCATCCCCGGCCTGCCTTGCACGGGAAAGGCCGTCCACCTTTTCGCGCACCAGTTTTGCCGCCCGCCCGACATAGCAAACCGCTGCCGGCGACCGGTCGTCCAGCAGGCTTCCAACATAAGCTTCCGCTGGTGAAATTTCCCGGCGCTGCCCGGTATAGGCTGCCTGCATCACCGAATACGGGAACCCGGCGGACACCACCGCCGTTTCCCGCAGGATCGCAAAGCCGTTTTCCCATAACCGGCGGCGCAGATGTTCCGGCTTGCTCATCGGTTGGAGCAGGAACCGGTAATCCCCCTGCCGGGTCCATCGGGGGGCGGACAAAATCTCCCAGATCAAGTCCCCGCCCATGCCGGCGATCACGATATCCTGCGCATCCCCATCCCGCAGGCCCTCCAGCCCATTTGCCAATACCAGCTTGACCTTCTCCTTCACCCGATACTCGGACAAAGTGAAAGCCGCCCGTTGCAGCGGCTTTTCATTGATATCGCAGGCATATCCAAAAGGGATCTTTCCGCTCGCCGCAAGCCAGGCGATCAGGTAGCCGTGGTCTGTCCCGATATCTGCACAGACGCTCCCTTCCCGCACCATTGACGCAATGGTCCCCAGGCGGGCATCTAAATTCGGTAACCGCTGTTCCATCAGCCTTGATGTGCGTTGAGCTTTTCCAGCAATGCATCGCAGTCCACGCCATGGACCATGCATGCTTCTTCAATCGATTCCCCGCGGGAAGACGGGCAGCCAAGGCAATGCATCCCCATCTCCAGGAAATAGGGGGCCAGGGTGATATCCGCATCCAGCGCTTCGCCGATCAGGGTGTTTTTGGTGTATTTCATATGCCATTCCTCCATTCATTCTGTCCGCAAGCCATTGCAGGGAACAGCCGCACCGGCAAAGATATCCCGGCGCGCAGCCGCTGCACATTGGCTTTTGGCAAAGAGCCGGACGCGGTCTGCACAGTATTCCGGCTATCACGCAGTATCCGAACTGCTCTGCGGTTATTATATCACTTTTTCGGCTTTACGAAAAGCCATTTTTTATCTTTCTTTGCCTTTTTTCGCAGCTGCCAGCCCGCTTTTCCTAAAACACAAAAAGCGCAGGGACCGGTTGGCCGATTCCTGCGCTTATGATTTGCGAATACAGCCGCCGAACCAATCCGGCAGCTTTTCTTTTTCTGCTTACTGGGCTTCTTTCATCTTCGCGAAGCACTCGGAGCAATAAACCGGGCGATCCTCACGCGGCTGGAAGGGGACTTTCGCCTCTGCACCACAAGCGGCGCAAACAGCGGTGAACATTTCGCGCTGCGGTCTGGAATTGTTCTTGCGCGCGTCACGGCAGGCTTTGCATCTCTGGGGCTCGTTGACGAAACCTCTTTCAGCGTAGAACTCCTGCTCGCCAGCAGTGAAAACGAACTCGGCTCCGCACTCTTTGCATTTCAATGTTTTGTCTGTGTACATGTCTAACATACCTCGCTTAAATTTTGGATTTACCCGCTGGAACTGCGTGGACCGAGATTGAAATCAAGCTCTGCCAATGGCGCCAAAGGGTATTTTATGCAATCCCTCTCGGGACTGTCACAGAAAAAGGGGGCGGGATGGCTTATTCAGCGATAAACACATTCCGCAGCTTTCGCCGCACTCTTTGCAAGGCATTGTCAACAGCTTTCGTGGATGAGCCAAGTTGTCTGGACATTTCATCGTAAGAAAATGAGCTGAGGTACAATTTTAAGACTTGCCGTTCAAAAGGGGACAAAAGGGTTTCGATCCTGTGGTTTCGCGCACGCGCCTCTTCGCTGTGGATCAACAGCGATTCCGGATCGCTCTGCAGATCAGGAACTGCCAAAATTCCCCCCAGCGAGTCCTCCTCGCTCAGGGAAACATAGCCGCGCATCGGCGCATTTTTCTCCCGCATATAAGCGGTCAAAGCGCTGGACAGTTTATTGTTGACGCACACGGTGGCGAACGTCTTAAAATTCCCCGCCGCGTCCTCACGGTAATTGCGCACCGCCTTCAGCAGCGCGATCATACCCTCCTGGGACAGATCCTCCGCTTCCAAGCCATTCCCACTGAAAGCGCATGCCCTTGTCCGAACCAAAGGGATATACCGGTCGATCAAAGCTGTGAGCGCCTGGTCATCGCCATTTTTGGCCTGCTTTGCCAGCATTTCATCGCTCATATCGGAAAGATCGCAACCACTCGGCATACGGTTCATTAGGGCCTCCAGGGCGGCAAGAACGTTGGCCGCATCACAATGAAACTGATTCATGTGTTATTATATCCCCGGTCCAGCGGTTTGTCAAGCGGTTTTACAAAAACATCGCGTAATATCCGACTATTTTTTGTTAAAAATCCCAAAAACGACAAATTTATGTCACCGTGATATCACGTAGCCACTCAAAACGGAAGATCCGCACAGTGGAAAAGGTGGTTTTCAGGATTTCATCGCATTTGAGCACCAAAAATACCGCTGCCGGCGGCCATCCCAGCACCAGGCCGGTCAAAAACCCCAGCGGCACTGCGACAAACCATAAAAATACCAGTTCACACACCAGTACATACCTCGCATCGCCGCCTGCACGCAAAACCCCTGTCATCCCCACGATCGCAAGCGACTGGAAAAAGACGATCACTGCCCCCGCCCGGCTGATCTGCATGGCAATGGTGATCGTTTCGGCTGAAAAATCATACAGCGAGATAAAAAACGGGCTGGTAATCAGGGTCAAACCGCAGGAAAACAGCCCCAGCAGCACCGAGATCGCAAACAAAGTCACCGACCGGCGCTTTGCCAACTCATATTCGCCTGACCCGATCGTATTGCCCACAATGGTCAGCGCTGCATTCCCCACGCCGAAGATCATCACTGTCACCAGTTGGTTGAGCACAGTGTAAATACTGTTCGCTGCAACAAAATTTGTCCCCATGCGCCCGATGACGACCGATACCATCGCCGAACCGGTGCCCCACATCAACTCATTGCCCATGATCGGCGTGGAGATCTCCACATACTTTTTATAAAGCATCCGGTTATTGAGCAGCAGATGTTTTGGGGAAAATCGGATCTTTTTTTCCATACAGAAGATATACACCGCCGTGATCGTAAACTCTGCGGCACGCGCACAACAGGTAGCGATCGCTCCACCCACGACTTCCAGCCGCGGCGCCCCGAATTTCCCGAAGATCAGGATATAGTTGAGCGATGTGTTGACAATCAGCGAAACCAGGTAAACGACCACTGAAATATTGACCGTCCCCACCGAGCGCAGCATCATCACAGCCGTATTTGCCAGCGCATAAAGCGGGTACGACCACCCCAGGACCCGCAGATATTGCACGCCGTAATCGATCACCTGCTGTTCGGTCGTAAAAATCCCCATGAATTGGGCAGGCAGCGCCAGCGCAACCAGGGAAAAAATCACAGACGTCGCCAGACATACTTTAAATGTGATCGATTCCACCCGCCTGATGACCTCCAGATCGCGTTTTCCCCAATATTGCGAGATCAATACATTCGCCCCGCCGGATACGCCGAAACAAAAGACCATCAACATGAACCAAAGCTGGTTGGCGATCGATGTGGCGGAAAGCTGTGCCTCGCCGAGCTGCCCAATCATCAGGGTATCCATCATCGACACCGCCACAGTAATCAGGTTTTGCAGCGCGATCGGTACGGCGATCGCCACAAGCCGTTTATAAAAAGCGGCATCCCTCACAAAGACCTGCATATCTTTTCTCCCTTTCACAGAAAATCAGCGGGCGGTGCTCTGCCGTCCGCTGTTTTAAAATACTCTTTCTTGTTTTTCAGTGTTTATGCGTTCTCCACTGACACATGCTCAATGACCACATCTGTCAGCGGCTTATCGTTTTCGTCCACTTCAAGGGCGGCAATCTGATCGACAATGTCCATCCCTTCCACCACATATCCGAATACTGTATGCCGGTAATCAAGATGGGGCGTACCACCGAATTCCGCATACATATCCAGTACCGGTTCCATCCGCTCAGAGAAGGATTCCGGCACGCCCTCCTGCGCGATTTCCGCCAGCTGGGCATTGATCTGGTCGATCACCTGGTCAAGCGCTTCGCCATCAATATTCTGCGCCTGCGCCTCGTTTACCAGCTGCTGCGCTTGGGACACCCGGCGCTCAAAAAGGTTGTTATACATGGTCATCACCATGTTTTCCCGGTTGTCGTCGGTCAGTTTTTCCGGATTTTGGACAATGAAAAACTGGCTGCTGTTGGTATCCACCCCGCTGTTCGCCATCGAAAGCGCGCCGCGGAAATTATGCGCCAGATCGGAAAATTCGTCCTCAAATTCCGTACCGAAGGAACTTTCGCCGCCGAGCCCATCCCCATTCGGGGAACCGCCCTGGATCATGAAATTATTGATTACCCGGTGGAAGATCAGCCCATCGTAATATCCCTTTTCCGCCAGCGCAATGATGTTTTCCACCGCTTTCGGGGCCTGCTCGGGCAGCAGCCGGATCTTGATATCCCCTTGGCTGGTTTCCATCGTCAGAATCGGC
>CALXGW010000028.1 GCA_944387965.1 uncultured Anaerotruncus sp.
ACCGTATCTGTGGGCTGGTACTGTTCGCGGTCGGTATAATGCGCCGAATAATATTGTTCCGAAAGCGGGGTCTCTTCCTCGGCAGAAAGCGGGATTTCCTGGAAATAGCCGGCCTGTGTGCCTTCCAGGATTTCCAGATATGCCGACTTCCATTCCCCTGTGCGCAGCCGGATGATCCCGTCCTGGTCAGCGGCAGCCTCCACATTTTCTCCCGTTTCGGTATCGGTGACCCGGACAGCCCGGCCGGCAAACGGTTCCCCGGAAACCGGGTCGTTGAGCCAGATCAGCGTATCCCCATCGGTGGATTGGGTATATACGCTCATATTGCGCACCTGCAGCATCTTCTGCACAAACTGCTCGGTCCCTTCCGCATTTTCCCCGCTGATGCAAACCAGATACCACCCCTCCGGCAAATTGCCCGGCAGAGGCAGGTACTGCATATTCCAGCCCGAACCGTTTGAAACGAGCGGGCTGTCAAACTCCATGACCAGTTCCAGCCCTTCGGTAGGGGCCTGGTATTGATTGCGTGTCGAACCGGTGCGTTCCCGATAGAACTGCGTGCGGTCTTTCAGCGCTTCTATGTAAGGGTCGATCGAAGGATATTGATAGACCTGTGTATGGAATTCCAGCCCTTCCAGATTGGAACCGGAAAGCATACTGACCACTAATGGGTCCCCGGTCAAAAAGGTTTCTGCAAAATCCCCGGATAAATGCAGCTGGGTATAATCCCAGTTGTCGCCTTTCCCGGTCGTTTCAAAGGAGAAGACATAATCCTCCTGCAATGTCATCCCATTTTCAGCCGCTACCCCTGCTTTCAGGGTCACGCGGTAGATATTATTTGGCTCTAAAGGCACCGTCGGTTTAAAAATCGTACGGTATCCGCTGATTTCAAATGTACCGCTCACAACCGGTTCAATCGAAAAATGGTTGGAAAGATCCACGCCAGACGCATTGAATGCGATTTCGATGCCGGTATCTGTCTGTACATACCGTTCCCCATCGGTCGGATACACTTCCGCGACCAAAAGGTCGCTGCGGGTCTGGAAGGCAAAGGAAGAAACCACCTGTCCCGAAAGGTTCTTTACCCGGAAGGTGTATACCGTATTGTCCAAAAGCGGGCTTTCGGGGGTGAGGGTCCAGCTTTTGCTGCGTTTCCCTCCCTGCAAAGTGTAGCCGCTGATCTCCGGTTCCACCTCCAGCATGGCGCGCAGTTCATCCTCTGAGACCCGGTAATCCAGCTTGATGGAAAAATCCGTGCCGGGGTCGACCACCCGGTTGCCGCTTCCCTCGTCCAGCTGATTTGCTTCTATTTTTACTGATGCATAAATAGCGTCCCCCTGCGGACGTGATAAGAAAAAAGAGGAAACCACCGCCAGTATAATTACGATCCCTACCAGCGACAGGATAATCCAATGCTTTTTCATCTGTCCAAACCTCCTTTTGCCAAGGATCCCATACAAAAAATATAACCATACAAACAGTGCGGAAAGGACGCTTTTTTGCTGCAACGCCAGACAAAATTATCCCGGCTCAGCGGATGCGCCGGCATTCAAAATAGAACCGTTTATCCTGCGCATGCCCCATCGAGAAAGTTTTTCGCGGCAACACCCCATCATGTAAAACCGTCAAAAACAGGTCGGATTTTTTCATTGGCGGCAGCAGGAAGCCAACCGTCCTCGGTTGCTCGCAAAGGCGGTATACCGTGTCTTCCCCATGAATATAATCAATCCTGCCACCAAACTGTGCCAGATATTGATCCAGAAAATCCTGCAGGCTGCCAACTGCCAGCTGGGCGCAGGGATTCTGGATCCCGATTTCCGTCAGTGTTCCCCCGCAAAGCATCTGCAGCTTCTGGGGTGCTGTTTCATCCAAAATAAACCGTTCTTTCAGCATCCTGAACAGATGCCCGCCATCCACATCAAACAGGACCCGATGGATCGGCTCAAATTCCAGAGCAGGGTCATGCACATTCACCAGTTCCACAAGGGCATACCTGGCCGGATGACGCTCCCATTCCTGCTGCGGCAAGCTTTTTTTAATCTGCTCAAAGCAGGCTTTGGCAGTCGCAAGCGAATGGTTCCCATCCCCCACCGCAAATACGACCGGGCCTTTACCAACCGGCTCTGCTGTTTGCTGTGCCTGCAGGAAAAGCCCGTCCAATGCGGCCTGGATTCCTTCGGCATATCCTTGCCCGAGCAGCCATCCGCGCAGATGCCCGCCCTGCTCCATCAAATCGACATCATATGCTGCCGGCTGCCCCGCAACCATATCCTGCAGCGGCTCGATCACCGTGCGCCCTGGATCGTCGATCAGCACCATAATATGCGGCGACTCCAGCAGCGCGTCCGCCCGTACCCGCATACGGGGCGGGATCCTGCTCTCGACCGTCCCTTCGGTCGGCCTGGTCAGCGGCTGGGCACCCTTGGTATAATCATAGCTTTCCAAATCCAGCATCCCAACCAACCCCTGCCGGACTTTTCCGTCCGAAAGGGTCCGCTGCAAATAAACATATTGGCCCGCGTATTCCTTGAGTGTACCATCTTCCAGATATTCCTGCATCTTCCGATGGATCCCGGCGATCCGTCCTTCCACGCCCTCCTGCTCCAGCCATACCTCCGGCAGGATCAAATGGAAGGTGGAAGGCGCCTGCCCAACATATTTCCCGACCTGCTCCCAATATGCCGGTTCCGACGTATATTGGTCACAAGCCACCACGCTCCATTTTTTCAAATCCTGGCCTTCCGGCAGCAGAATATCCGCCGGCAAAAAAACCCTGTTTTTTTCCATTTCCGTTGTCCTTTCTTGATTGGGATAAAAGGGTATTCCTGTAAAACTTCTGATATGCATAAATGCCCCTGGTTTTGCCAGAGGCATCAAAAAAAACAAATATCCCGCCGGTCAAAACGGAAATTACCGTGACCGTTTATAGGAAAAAATGCTGGTGATCGCCCCGACGGCAATCAAAATCATCCCCACTGCCAACAGATAAGGGATTGCCAGGACATCATAAAAAAGGCTTGTCCCCTGGTCAATATACCCCTGGATAACGACCCCCAGCGCAGTCACGGACATAAACAGCCAAAAAAGGTCGGGCCACCAGGATAACCGGCGGCCGTGCAAAATCAGCATCTGCGCCAAATACACCGGTACCAGGATGGCAAGCAGCGCCGTGCGCACACACCAATCCAACTCCAGCGCCGGCAGCGGCCCGATCTCCCCTACCCCGCACAATACCAAAATATGGAATACCAGCACCGCAAGCAGTGATACGCCGCCAAAAGCGCCCAAAGTCGTCCCAGCGATTGCTCCCGGCCCCGGCCGCTCCTTTTCAAAAGAAGTCCTGGCCTGCTGATGGCCGCTGAAATAATCGTTCACCAGCGATTCACCGCAATAACCGCATACTCTGGCACGCCCGCTCACCGGTTTGCCGCAATTCGGGCAGGTCACCATCCGTATCCCTCCCAATCAAACGCTCCTCAAGCTGTCAGCTTCATTTTAGCATACTGCACATATCTTGGCAAGCAGTGTATCTACCTGTAAAATTTCCCGTATTTTTGGAAATCTTACGGCTAATATGCTATAATATAAAATTATCCCGCTGTACTTTGACGCCGTACTTTTGTGTACAGTGGAACCCATTAAAAAAACGGAGCGTTTTTATGGCGATCAATAAAGCTATGCAGGCCGCTTTAAAAGCATTGTCCTATTCCCAGCCGGATATCAAAAAAAGCTACCCGCGCTACCGGCAGCTGGAAACGATCACCGGCAAACGGGTCAGCCCTTTTTATAAACCATGGGATCATCAGGTCCATCTGGATGGCCGTGATATCCCTGTGCGCCTTTTTGCGCCAAAAATTCAAACGATGCATGCCCTGCTGCTTTTTTTCCATGGCGGCGGCTGGGTCTGCGGCAATATCGACAGCTACGATAAAACCTGTTCCCGGATGGCCCGTTTGACCGGCTGCATGGTGGTTTCGGTCGATTACCGGCTTGCACCGGAACATAAATTCCCGCAAGGGCTGGAAGACTGCTATGCCGTCGCACGGGAAATTTACCTCGATGCAGATCTTTTTAATATCCCGCCGCAGGATATCGTCCTGATCGGCGACAGCGCCGGCGGCAACCTTGCGGCAGCTGTTTCCCTGATGGCCCGCGACCGCGGGGAATTTGCTGTCGCCCGGCAGATCCTCATCTACCCGGCGACCTACCACGACCATTCCCCAGCTTCCCCCTTTCCATCTGTCCGGGAAAATGCAGACGGGTATCTGCTGACCAGCCAGCGGGTATGCGATTATATGGATCTTTATGCCGCAAAGGAAAGCGATTTTAAAAACCCATATTTTGCGCCGCTTTTGTCCCCCGATCTTTCCCATCAACCGGATACCTTAGTCATCACTGCCGAATATGATCCGCTCCGGGATGAAGGGGAAGCATATGCCCAAGCGCTGCGGGCGGCAGGCAATCGGGTGGAACTGCACCGGATCCGGGATGCGCTGCACGGTTTTCTCGCGCTCCCGCCTCGTTTTTCCCATGTAAAGCAATCGTATCGCATCATTCATTCATTTTTGCAAAAGGAGGGATTGGATGGCACGCCGAACACGTCCGGCTGAATGGAGCCGGCTGGATAATATTGCTAAAATCTTCCCTCCCACAACCACCGCCCGTGACCCAAAGGTTTTCCGGTGGTCCTGCTGCCTTTACGAAACTGTCGACCCGGAAATTTTGCAACAGGCCCTCGATAAAGCGCTCATTTCCTTTCCCCATTTTAAAACCGTCCTCCGGCGGGGGCTGTTTTGGTATTATTTTGATGCCTCCACCCTACCGGCTATCGTACATCAGGAAAACCTACCCCCCTGCGCCCCGCTTTATGATCCTACCCGCAAAAGCCTGTTGTTCCGGGTCAGCTATTGGATGGAACGCATCAATTTTGAAGTATATCATGCCCTGACCGACGGCGCGGGCGGGCTGCAATTTTTACGCCTGCTGGTTTATGAGTACCTGCTGCAAAAATATGCCGGGCAATTTCATGGGGGCGCGCCGGTGCTGGACTATAATGTCCCCGCCGGGCTCGCCGGATTGGACAGCTTTCAAAAATATTACGACCACCTCAGCCAAAAAAAGCATAAAAGGGCGCTGGCCGCCTATCATATCACCGGAGCGCGGCTGCCGGAATACCGGCTGCGGGTGATCCAGGGGGAAATGTATGCAAATGCCCTTTTAGAAAAAGCGCATGCCTACCATACCACCATTACCGGGCTCGTCTGCGGACTTCTAATACATGCCATTCATGCGGAAATGTCCAATCTCGACCAGAAAAAACCGGTCGTCCTGACTGTCCCGGTCAATTTGCGCAACTACTTCCCTTCCGGTTCTGCACGGAATTTTTTCGGGATCATGAATTTACATTACCGGTTTTGCAAACGGGAAGAACCGCTGGAAGACATTTTAGACTCCCTGAACAGTCAAATGCGGGAAGAATTGACCGAAGAAAAGCTTTCTGAACGCATCCATTTTACTGGGTGGTTTGAACGCCAATATTGGGCACGTTTTTCCCCTTTGGCGTTAAAAGATATCGTTTTAAAGCAGGCCGACCGGATCTCAAAACGGGAGGTAACCGGCGCCGTTTCAAATCTTGGGAAGGTTTCAATGCCGGAACCACTTTGCCAATATATCCGTTCCTTTGAAGTCATGAACAGTACCAACCGGGTGCAGGTATGCCTTTGTTCCTTTCAAAACCGGTTGGTTATCAGCTTTACTTCCCCATTTGTCAAAACCGACCTGCACACCCATTTTTTCCGTGCATTGGCGGATATGGGCATCCCGGTGCTCATCCGTGCCAACCAACCGGAGGAGGGATAGTTTGCGTTATTGTGAAAAATGCGGCCTGTATATTGCCGGCGGGCGGGAACGCTGTCCGCTTTGCCAAGGCGCCTTAGGCGGCGCGCATGATCCGTTCGAAACTTATCCAAAAATCCCGAGCGTTTACCGGCAATATCACATCGTTGTACGCATTGCTGCTTTTTTATCGATTGTCACCGTCATTGTCTGCGCTGCAGTCAATTATCTCTTTCAAAATGGGTTTTGGTCTCTTTTTGTAGCTGTGGCAGTCGGATGCCTTTGGGCAAGCCTTTCCAGTGCAATCCGAAAACGGCACAATTTGCCGAAATGTATTTTATGGCAGGTTGTGATCCTTTCCGGGATCGCGCTTTTATGGGACGCGATTTCCCCTTTTTCGCCCGGATGGTCCACCAATTATTTTATCCCTGGATTATGCGCATTTGTACTGCCTTTGATCTTCGTTTTAAGCAAATGCATGCATATCCGGCTGGAAGAATATCTGATCTATTTGGTCTTGGACGCCCTGTTTGGCCTTATCCCCATGTTTTTCCTGCTTACCGGGATTGCCAGCATCGCCTGGCCGTCAGTGACCTGTACAGCGCTTGGCACAATCGTTTTTGCAGGATTATTTATCTTTGCAGATGCGCCACTAAAAGCGGAAATCAAAAAACGCCTTCACTTTTAGATTTGTTTTAGAATAAAAACACCCATTGACCGAACATCATCCAGGAGGTCCTATGAAGCTTCTATTTCTGATCAATCCTCACGCTGGAAAAGCGGAAATCAAAAACAAAGCCTTGGAGATCATTGACCTATTTATCCAAAATGGGTATGAGGTGACTGTGCACACCACCCAGGCGCCAATGGAGATCCCGCAAATTTTAAAACGCACAGGAAAAAAATATGACTTAATCGTCACCTGCGGCGGCGACGGTACTTTAAACGAAACGGTGGAAGGGCTTCTCCGGTTAAAAGACAACGCCCCGCCTCTCGGTTATATCCCTGCCGGGACGGTCAATGATTTTGCTTCCAGCCTTGGGATTTCCAAAAATATGACCGAAGCGGCAAAGGACATTTTAAATGGTAAATTGTTCCTTTGTGATATTGGTATTTTTGAAAAACGGTTTTTTACTTACATTGCTGCTTTCGGCGCGTTTACGGACGTTTCCTATCAAACGCCGCAGGAATTTAAAAACCTGCTTGGCCGTGCGGCGTATATTCTGGAAGGGATCCGGCGGCTGCCTTCGATCCAAAGCTACCACATCCAAATCGAACATGATGGGCAGACCGATGAAGGGGATTTCCTTTTTGGGATGGTTTCCAACTCCACTTCAGTCGCTGGCATCAAAGTGGCGGATAAGGCAAACATTTTAATGGACGACGGCCTGCTGGAAGTCATGCTCGTGCGGAATCCAGGCAATGTTGCACAGGCGCAGGCACTGCTTTCCGCCATCCTGCGCCGGGAAATGGATTCCGAATTTCTGCTTTCCTTCCGCACATCGCGGCTCTGCCTATCAGCCGATACCGACGTTCCATGGACGCTTGACGGGGAGTTTGGCGGCGCCGTTTCCAAAGCTGATATCTCTGTCTGCCCAAAAGCATTGAAAATCCTTATCCCCAGGACATAAATATTTTGGAAAATGATAGAAAATTTGACATTTTTTTAGAAAATACTTGCAGGAAAATGTAGGTTTGTACTATACTATTTGTAAGAAAAACCTTTCTTTTTACGGATTTCTGATTTGATTTCAGCCGTTACAAAATAACAAACCATTTTTGGAAAAAGGAGCAAAAGCCTATGCGGAATTTTTACAAAAAAATGCTTGCTGCAGTCCTGGCAGTGGCGATATCAATCCCCGCAGGAGTTTCGGTATTTGCGGCAACAGAAAAAAATTACAGCCTGAACATGCAGACCGGAAAATTCCAGATTATGAATGGTACCCGCGCCTACCGTACCTATAAAGTGGAAAATACCGACCTACGGCTGATGCGCAGCACAAGGGACAATTTTTTAGCCGGCGTCACCCGCGAAAATGATGACGACCTGACCAATATCACAATCAGCAATCAGAAATCCATAACCCTCAATGGTTCATACAATAACCTGGTCCTGGCAGCAAGTCTCACAAGTGACCGTTCGGTCGTTGTGGATGCAAAAGTTTCTACCCTGACAGTCGACTGTTACGCCCCAGTTACCATCAGCGCTTCAGCTGACATTGCCAAGCTGAACGTCACCAATCCCTATTCAGTTGTAACAGTCGAAAACGGTGCAGACATCACGAAAAGCTATGCTGTACAGGGTGCATCCGTTACCGGTGTTTCTTCCGCTGCACTGACCGATAAACGCGCAGATTCCCTTGTCAGCAGCACAAAAATCCCCACTTATGTCGATGTTGATGAAAGAGATGAAATCCGTTATACCCGCAACTGGAGTTTTGATGGCACCACTTTTGAAGTGGAAGTGCAAAGCGGCGTCCCTCTGAAAAATTCCGTCCGGGATGTCATTTGGACGGTGCGCACTTCGGATAACAGCGACAAGAAAGTTTCTGGCAGCTGGAATTGGGTATCCCCTGCCGACCCGGATGAACAGATTTCCGGTAAATACACCTACCGGTTTACGCCTACCAATACCGACCTTTATCCAATCACCAATATCACTGTGGATTATACCGCTGCAGAAAGCAAAGAGCGCGGTATTTCCAAGCCGGGCATTAGTTTTGAAGACAGTGCGCACGGGCCTGCCGGATATGTGGATATCGAAATCAGCTATCCGAATAATGTAGAGGATGACGATACCTTATACATCTATGTCGATGGTGAGATCGTTGATGAATATTCCCTGAGCCGTTCGGATGCCGGGGATGATGATAGCTTTAAGGT
>CALXGW010000029.1 GCA_944387965.1 uncultured Anaerotruncus sp.
GCCAATTACCAACCGTTTCATCTGCCTGTTCCATCCCTGCCTGCATGAAAATACCCCCGCAAAACGGGGACATGCTTATCATACCATGTACCGGGGGCAAAGCACAAGCGGTTCTGAAAAATCCCGCCGCGCTGCCGCTTTCCCCATGCACAAAAAAGCGGCAGACGGGGCGTTGGTCCCATCTGCCGCAAGCCATCTTTTTCACCCCTCCCTGCGGTATTCCCGCAGGGTTTTATCCATTTCCTTATTTGATGATGGAAACGCCGGTCATCTCCGGCGGCTGGGGCAGGCCGAGGATTTTCAGCATGGTCGGCGCGATATCCGCCAGCCGGCCGCCTTCCCGCGGTCCGCATTTGCCCTGCCCGGCCACCAAAAACGGAACCGGGTTGGTGGTATGCGCAGTGAACGGGGAGCCGTCCTGCTCATACATCTGGTCGGCGTTGCCATGGTCGGCGGTCAGCAGCACGGTGCCGCCCGCGTTGAGCACAGCATCCACCGTGCGGCCCAGGCAGGTATCCACCGCTTCGACCGCTTTTTTCGCCGCGTCGAACACGCCGGTATGCCCAACCATATCGCAGTTGGCGTAGTTGAGGATGATGACGTCATATTTGCCGCTTTCAATCCGCTCCACCACCTCGTCGGTGACCAGGTAAGCGCTCATTTCCGGCTGCAAATCATAGGTGGCGACCTTCGGGGAGGGGATCAGCGCACGGTCCTCGCCCGGATATGGGGTTTCCACGCCGCCGTTGAAGAAAAAGGTGACATGCGCATATTTTTCGGTTTCCGCAATGCGCAGCTGGGTGAGCCCCTGGGCGGAAATATATTCGCCAAAGGTGTTGCGCAGGCTTTCCGGACGGAATGCCACATGCACATTCGGCATCTCCGCGTCATACTGGGTCATGCAGACGAAATAGACGTCCTTGCGCCCGCCTTTGCGGGTAAAGCCGGTGAAATCCGGGTCGACAAAGGCACGGGTCAGCTCACGCGCACGGTCGGGGCGGAAATTATAGAAGATCACCGAATCCCCGTCATGTACGCCCGCATCCTTCAGGCAGACGGTCGGCTCGACAAATTCATCGGTCACTTCCGAACCGTAGGATTTTTCCATCGCATCGATTGCCGAAGCGTTTTCATTCCCCTCGCAGTTGACGATCGCATCATATGCGCGCACCACACGTTCCCACCGGTTGTCGCGGTCCATCGCATAATACCGCCCCATCACGGTGGCGATACGCCCTTCGCCGATCTTGTTCATCTCGGTTTCCAACTCGTCGATATAATCCCGTCCGCTGGTGGGCGGCACATCCCGCCCGTCCATAAAGCAGTGTACATACACCTTGCCGATCCCGTTCTGTTTGGCCATCCGCAGCAGGCCGTACAGGTGGGTGTTATGGCTGTGTACGCCGCCGTCCGAGCAAAGGCCCATCAAATGCAGGGCGGACTGGTTCTTTTTGCAGTTTTCCATCGCCCCGCAGAGCGCTTCGTTCTCAAAAAAGTCGCCGTCCTGGATCGACTTGGTGATGCGGGTCAGCCCCTGGTAGACCACACGGCCTGCGCCGCTGTTGGTATGCCCAACCTCGGAATTGCCCATCTGCCCATCCGGCAGGCCGACATCCATACCGGACGCGCCGATCAGGGTATGCGGCCAGGCGGCAAACAACTTTTCAATGTTGGGTTTATGCGCAGCGGCGATCGCATTGCCGTTATCCGACTCGTTATAACCGAAGCCGTCCAGAATAATCAGTGCCAAAGGTTTTTTCATATTTTTCCTCCCTAATCCAAAAAGCCCAAAACCAATGCGTCCAATTATTTGGAAGCGGCATTTACAATCGTGGTGAAGTCAGGCGCTTTGAGCGAAGCCCCACCGATCAGGCCGCCGTCCACATCCGGCTGCGCCAGCAGTTCATCGGCATTTTTTGCGTTCATCGAGCCGCCGTACTGGATGGTCATGCCGTCGGCAGCCGCCTGGCCATAGAGTTTGGCGACGACGGTGCGGATATAATGGTTGACTTCATTGGCCTGTTCGGCAGTTGCAGTCTTGCCGGTGCCGATCGCCCAGACCGGCTCGTAAGCGATCACGATGCGGCCCAGTTCCTCGGCGCTGACCCCCAGCAGGGCAGCTTTGGTCTGCATGCCGACGATCTCTTCGGTGATGCCGGTTTCCCGCTGCTCAAGCAGCTCGCCGACGCACAGGATTACCTTGAGCCCGGCGTCCAGAGCGGCGCGTACCCGCTGGTTGACCGTCTGGTCGGTTTCACCGAAATACTGACGGCGCTCGCTGTGGCCGATGATGACATATTCCACACCCATTTCCGCCAGCATATCCGCCGAGATCTCACCGGTAAAAGCGCCGGATTTCGCCCAGTGGCAGTTCTCCGCGCCCACTTTGATATTGGTGCCTTTGGTCAGTTCCAGGGCGGTTTCCAGGTTGGTGTACGGCACGCAGATCACGACCCCGCAGGCAGCATCCTTGACCATCGGTTTGAGTTCTTCAATGAGGGCTTTTGCTTCCGGGCGGGTCTTGTTCATCTTCCAGTTTCCAGCAATGATCGCTTGACGAAGGGCTTTATTCATAATCTGTTACGCTCCTTTATGTTCAGTTAAAATCAAAAACAGCCGTCAAAGGCTCCCACGACGGGAAACAAGGGCAGGACGCCCTGCCCTTGCAGAAAAACGCTTATTTGTCGTCCACACAGGCGATGCCGGGCAGTTCCTTGCCTTCCAAAAATTCCAGGGAGGCGCCGCCGCCGGTGGAGATATGGGTCATCTTGTCGCCAAACCCAAGGGTATTGACCGCCGCTGCCGAATCGCCGCCGCCAATGATGGTGACTGCATCGGTTTCTGCCAGCGCTTTTGCCACAGCAATGGTGCCCTCGGCGAGCGCAGGGTTCTCAAATACGCCCATCGGCCCATTCCAAACGACGGTTTTTGCGCTCTTAACCGCTTCAGCAAACAGCGTACGGCTCTTTTCGCCGATATCCAGGCCCATCTTCCCGGCAGGGATTTTGTCGGCGTCCACATTTTCCACAGCGATCGGTGCGTCGATCGGATCGGGGAAGGAATCGGCCACCAGGCAATCGACCGGCAGAAGAATCTTTACACCTTTCTGCTCGGCTTTTTCAAGCATCTGTTTGCAGTAGTCGATCTTTTCAGCGTCCAGCAGGGATTTGCCGGTCGCATACCCTTTGGCAGCCAGGAAGGTATATGCCATACCGCCGCCGATAATCAGGGTATCGGCTTTGTTGAGCAGGTTTTCGATCACGTTGAGTTTATCCGCTACCTTTGCGCCGCCCAGGATGGTGACAAACGGGCGCACCGGGTTTTCGACTGCGTTGCCCAGGTATTTGAGCTCTTTGCCCATCAGGTAGCCGACAGCGGATTCCTTCACATAGGACGCCACGCCGACGGTCGAGCAGTGGGCACGGTGGGCTGCGCCGAACGCATCGTTGACAAAGATGCCGTTGTCGCACAGCGCCGCCAGTTCCTTGCTGAATTCCTCGCCGTTTTTGGTTTCTTCCTTGCGGTAACGGGTGTTCTGCAGCAGCACCACGTCGCCGTCCTTCATCGCGGCGACCGCAGCCTTGGCGTTTTCACCGGTCACACAGTCGTCGGCAGCAAAGACAACCTCTTTGCCCAGCAGTTCGGACAGGCGTTTGGCCACCGGCGCCAGGGAAAGTTCCGGTTTGGGTTCGCCCTTCGGTTTGCCCAGATGGGAGCACAGGATCACACGCCCGCCGTCCCCGATCAGCTTCTTGATGGTGGGCAGCGCTGCAACAATACGGTTTTCATCGGTGATTACACCATTTTTGAGAGGTACGTTGAAATCGCAGCGGACCAGTACTTTTTTACCGGCGACCGATAAATCGTCCACTGTTTTTTTGTTGTAAGAGGTCATTTGTCCAGTCATCCTTTCTTTTCTCGTTCAGAATCAAGCGTTCCGCTTTCCGATGTGGCGGCCCTTGTTTGTTAAATCCACATCAATCCATCGTTTATTCTAAAGCATCGCGCTTTTTTTTGCAATAGCATTTCCACAAAATCCCCGCAATATTCCTCTGTTTTTGCCAATTTGAACGGATTTGGCTTCAAAAGCCGGCGCAGGATGGTGGATTGCGCCAGCCGGATGCCGCATGTCCTGCAAAAGCCCTTGCCAAGGACAAAAAGGACGGACGGCACCAAGCCGTCCGTCCCGGTTCAATCTTCCCTGAGGAAATCGCTTTCCCTGGCGCGGGTATTAAAACGTTTTTCGCCCCGCACGATCATCCCCACGATCTTCGGGCCGGAATTGATGACGATGGCAGCCCCCGCCTGATAGGCCGCGCGGGGGGAATGGCCGAACCGTTTGGAGATCGTTTTCCAGATGTCAGCCCCGTACTGTTCCACCGCCGCATAAACGATCGCTGTCGGCGCCCGCTTATCAGCACAGCGCTCAAATGCGCGCTCCACGATGCGCAAAACCACATTTTTATCCCCGCGTACCTTTTCGACCACGGTGGTTTTCCCGTCGATGATCGAGATGATCGGCCGCAGCCCCAGCACATCCCCGACAAACGCCGCTGCCGCCGGGATACGCCCGGATTTTTTCGCATATTCCAGCGAATACGCCGCAAAATAGATCTCCACCGTCGAGAAAAAGTCCTCGAGGTATTCGATTATTTCCGCCGCTGTCGCCCCGCCTTTGACCAGCTTGGCAGCCTCCACCAACGGGAAGCCGTATCCCAGGCTGTAGGATCCGGAATCCAGCACGGTGATATGGAAATTTTCTTTTGCCTGCGGATGCTCTTCAAAAAACATCTGCTTTGCCTGCACCGCCGCCTGGAACATGTTGGAGCCTTTCGAGGTAATGGTGACGTTGATCAGGTCGGTATATCCCTGCTCATACGCATCCTCATAAGCCTGCAGGTAGACCGGCGCAGTGATATGGCTGGTGGAAGGCAGCTCCTTCGCATTCACCAGCCGCTCATAGAATTCTTCCTTGTTGAAATCCACCCGTTCCAGGTAGCCCTTGCCGTCCACTGCGATCGGGATCGGCAGCATGACAATCCCGCTGGCCAGCAGGTCTTCATCACTGATATCGCAGGCGGTGTCCGACATCAGAAGGATTTTCTGATTGTTTATATTTTTCTTCGACATAATTTTTCTCCTGTTAAAATGAATCCCATTCGTAGCGGGTGAGTTTGCCGTAATTCTGCAGCTGCGGGAAACCCCACTGGCGCAGCGTTTCATATGCCGCCACCGCAACGGTGTTGGAAAGGTTCAGGCTGCGCGCCCCCGGGATCATCGGCAGCCGCACACAGGACTGCGGGTTTTCATGCAGCAATTCCTCCGGAAGCCCCCTGTCTTCCCGTCCAAAGACCAGATATGCCTGGTCGGGATAGGAAATCTCCGTATAGACATGCGGCGCTTTGGTCGTAAAATAAAAAAACGGCCCCTGGTTTTTCAGGAAAAAATCCTCGCTCGAGGGATACATCGTGATATCCAGCAGGTGCCAGTAATCCAAACCGGCGCGTTTGAGGCGCGCGTCGGTCACTTCAAACCCGAGCGGCCCGACCAGGTGCAGCCGCGCGCCGGTAGCGGCGCAGGTGCGAGAGATATTGCCGGTATTCTGCGGGATCTGCGGTTCGATCAAAACAATGTTCAGTACTGCCATTTTTCTGCCCTTCATGTGCCCGATTTTGAAAAGTCCTTTTTAAGAGTACCATTTCAGGGCATATCCGTCAAGTAGCAATTGTTACATCTTATGGCAGATACATGCGCAATCCTCCCGTCCAACGGCTTTTCCCGCTTGACTTTTCTCAGAGAAATGATATGCTAAAGATAACCGTTATATTTTTTTGAGAATAACAGTATCGGGGGAGGGAAACCGGATGGACGCCTTGCATTATAC
>CALXGW010000030.1 GCA_944387965.1 uncultured Anaerotruncus sp.
TGCCAGCACCTTTCCAGCTTTTGCCAATCATACATCAACGGATTATGATAAAATAAGTTCAGCCTGATCTATTACGGGACAGCTTGGACAGAAAGAAGGGCGATCGATATGCAGATCCGGCATGCACAGACGGGCGACCTGCCCGTAATCATGGAAATCTACCGGCATGCCCGGGAATTCATGGCGGCCAGCGGCAACCCAGGACAATGGGGCAGCAGCTACCCGGCGCGCAGCGTGGTCGAAGGCGACCTGTCTGCCGGTGCGTTATACGTCTGCGAAGACAAGGACGGCATTGCGGCTGTTTTCGCCTACTTTACCGGCGAAGAGCCCACCTACCGGAAGATCGAGCAGGGCGCCTGGCTGAATGACCGGCCTTACGGGTTTATCCATCGCATCGCTTCTGCCCGCCGCCAAAAAGGGGCTGCGGCCTTTTGCATCAACTGGTGCTTTTCCCAGTGCCAAAACCTGCGGATTGACACCCATCGCAATAACCTGCCGATGCGCCGCCTGTTGGAAAAATGCGGCTTTTCGGAATGCGGCATCGTCTATATGGCGGACAAAAGCGAACGGATCGCTTATCAAAAAAGCGGCAGCATTTGACCGTCCAGACCCGGACAGCCGGGCCATATATAGCAAAAGATGGCGGCAGCCCCGGATGATCCCGGCGGCAGCGCCATCTTTTTTCTATGCCTATTTCTTATTTCCCGTTTGGATGATTCACCACATTGACCGGCCTCCCAGCCAAAAACGCTTCCACATTTTTCACAGCGATGTCGATCAGCCTTGCGCGCGCTTCCTTCGCCGCCCACGCGATATGCGGGGTGATGATGCAGTTTTTTGCGCCGAGCAGCGGATTGTCCGGCTGGATCGGTTCCCGTGAAGCGACGTCCACCCCCGCGCCGCCGATTTTTCCCGATTCCAGCGCTTCCCGCAGATCCCGCTCCACAACCAGCGGGCCTCTTGCCGTATTCAGGAGCAGCACGCCATCCTTCATCTTGGCGATACTTTCCCGGCAGATCATCCCGCGGGTCTGTTCGGTCAGCGGGCAGTGCAGCGAAATCACATCCGAAACCGCATATAGTTCCTCCAGGCTGGCAAAATGTATCCTCTCATTCTCCAGCGTCCGGTCGGGATGGCGGCAATACGCCACGATGTTCATGCCCAAACCTTCCGCGACCCTTGCCACTGCCCGCGCGATATTTCCGAACCCGATCAAGCCCATTGTTTTGCCGTCCAATTCAATGATGGGGGTTTCCCAATAACAAAAATCCCGGCAGGCCGACCAATTGCCTTCCTGTACGCTCGCATTATGCTGCCCCACATGGTTGCAAAGCTCCAGCAGCAGCGCGATCGTGTGCTGCGCAACGGTAGCTGTGCTGTAAGCCGGGATATTGGTGACGGTCACATGATGCCGGTCGGCAGCTTCCAAATCGACAATGTTATACCCGGTTGCGAGCACACCGAGATAACGCATCTTGGGGAAAGCATCAAAGACTTCACTGGTCAGCTTGGTCTTGTTGGAAATGATGATTTCCGCATCCTTGATGCGTTCCCTGACTTCTTCGCTGGAAGTCCGGTCCCATACGGTCAGCTCTCCCAACTTTTCAAACCCTTCCCAGCTCAAATCCCCGGGATTGCCGGTGTACCCGTCCAAAATAACGATTTTCATTTGCCTTCTCCCCCTCATTTGCCGTATATATTCATCCTGCTGTCTTTTGACATTGCAGGCAATCCCCATCGGGCTGCCCACGCCTTCCCTTTTGAAAGCAAGGCGCCTGCACTTCATCCCATCGGCAAAATCGTCCCGCCGCCCAATACCTGTTCACCGTCATAAAAGACCACCGCCTGCCCGGGGGTAGCTGCCCGCTGCGCTTCATCGAATTCCACCCGCACCCTCCCGTCTGGCAGGGAAAACACCTGCGCTGGGGCAGGCCGGTGGGCATAACGGATTTTTGCCTGGCAGGCAGCCGGTTTCTCCGGGACTTTTTCATCAATCATGTGTACCTCTCCGGCAAACAGCACCCGGGAAAATACTGCGCTGTCATCCGAGAGGGTGACGGTATTTTTTTCGGGGTCGATGCGGCTGACTGTCCGCTTGACGCCCAATGCAATCCCCAATCCCCTTCTTTGGCCGATCGTATAATGCATCACGCCCTGATGCTGCCCGAGCACCTTCCCCTGTTCGTCGATAAAATCCCCCGGCTTCCCCGCCTTGCCGGTATAACGGGCGATAAACCCTGCATAATCACCGTCCGGGATAAAACAGATATCCTGGCTGTCCGGTTTCTGGCTCACAGCCAGCCCGGCTTCCTCCGCCAACAGGCGTACCTGCTCCTTTTCGATATCCTCCAGCGGGAGCAGCAGCATCCCCAACTGCTGCTGGCTTAAATGGTAAAGGACATAGGACTGGTCTTTTTTCTGGTTTTTGCTTTTCCAAAGCTGGTAAAGCCCGGCCTGTCCATCCCATACCACCCGTGCATAATGCCCGGTGGCGATCTTCCCATATCCCAAACGCCGGGCATCCTCACAAAATGCCCCGAATTTGATATGCCGGTTACACATCACACAGGGATTGGGCGTTTGGCCGCGCTGATAACAGGCGGCAAACGGGTCTAATACATTTTCTTTGAAAAGCGCCCGGTAATCCAGCACAACATGCGGGATCCCCAGCCGCTCACAGACGGCTTTTGCATCCGCCACATTGTTTTCCGGGCACCCGTCGTACATCAGGAAGGTCGCGCCTCCCACCCGGTATCCCTGCTGCTTCAAAAGTAGCGCCGCCGCAGAGCTATCCACCCCGCCGCTCATCGCCACCAATACGGTTTCCTGCAAATCCAGCCGCCGCCTTTCCCAAAAATAAAAGGGCAGGCTGCCGAGCCTGCCCGCTCCTGGTCATCCTTCCGCCCTGCTGTCCCTGCGGGCAAGCCACAGGTTACAGATTTGACAACAAATAGTAAATCACCCAGGAGGCCCCTGCCGCCAGCGCCAGCGTCAACACCACTGCAAGCAGTTTCAAGCCGAAACCCGGACCGCTTTTCGGCTGCTCCTGTTCCCGCATTTTCTGGCTCTCCCGCCGCATATCCTGCCGTTCATCAATTTCCGGCGGATAGGAATCCGGACGGTCCTGCAAAATGGTCGGATACCGGCCGCTCCCATGCATCGGCTTATGCGCAAGCTCATCGTCATCCGTCCCCCAGAGCGGATCCATCCCCCTGTCCTGTGTATACGCCGATTTCCCATGCATCGGCTCGGATGGGCGGTAAACAAAATAAGGCTCGTCATAGACTGGTTCCGGGTCGCCATACCGCTCTGCCGGCTCGTCATAGACCGGTTCCGGGTCGCCATACCGTTCCACCGGCTCGTCATAGACCGGTTCCGGATCGCCATACCGCTCCGCCGGCTCGTCATAAGCCGGTTCCGGGGCGTCATACCGCTCCGCCGGCGCATCCTCGGCCGCCTGTTCCACAGACGCAGGCGTATCCTGCCGCCGGTCCTCCTGTTTCAGCGCGGGGGCCGCCTGCCCGCAATAAGGGCAAAACCGGAACTGCTGTTCCATTTCCCGCCCGCAATTTGTGCAAAACATCCGCTCACCCCCGATGATTTTTCCATTCAGGCACTGCCCGCCCTTCAGACAGCACGCCTTGGCTTTTTTGTTATTTTAACATACCTGCCCGCCGGATACAAGGGGGAAGGATTCCCTGCCGGTCCAATTTCCGGTGTCCAGCGGTACAAAAAAAGGATGGGCGATCGCCCATCCTTTTTAATCCGGACATAAACCGTATTTTATCCCAAAATCGGCTCCAGGACGCCGTAGGTCCCATTATGCCGTTTATAGACCACATTGATCTCGTTGGACTGCGCATTCAGGAATACGAAAAACTCATGCCCAACCAGGTTCATCTGCAGGATCGCCTCATTGATATCCATCGGGCGCAGCGCAAAACGTTTTTTCCGGGCGATCAGGTACTCCCCGACCAGGTCCTCCGCTTCTTCGCCGACTTCGATATTATCCGGGGCAAACGCCGTATCACGCAGCCGTTTGGACAGCTTGTTCTTATTCTTTACGATCTGGCGGAACAGAGAATCCACCACGGCTTCCAAAGAATCAAAACGGTCCTCGGTAGTTTTTTCCGCACGGTACAACATCCCCCGTGACTGGATCGTTACCTCCACCGTTTCACGGTCACCCTCATTTGTCACTGTTACGACTGCATTTGCACCCTCATCAAAGAAGCGGTCCAATTTTGCGAGTTTTTTCTCGATCCTCTCCCGAAACGAATCGCGGACCGATGTTTTCCGGGCTGTGATGGTGATATTCATAGATTCAACCCCTTTTTTTCAACTGGGAATCCCACAAACTGCCCTGGAATGGCGTATTTCAATAAGAAATACATTTTAGCAGTTTGTCCAGATTCCTTACTTAGATTATAACCCCAATTGTTTGAAATTACAATACAAAAGTCAAAAATTTACAACTCTGCAACAAACAATTTGTATCATCCATCCAATGCCCGGCGATCGGGTCAAATCACCCTGCTTGCATGCCGTGTCACATGGCATCCCATGTTGACCGCCAGCGGCAGGCTCGCGATATGGGTGGGCCCCGGCTCGATATTGACAGCCAGCGCCGTCACCCGGCCGCCAAACCCCTGCGGCCCCACCCCGGTGCGGTTAATTGCTTCCAGCATCCGTTCCTCCAGGCTGCGGTAGAGCGGGTCCGGGTTGCGCTCGGAAACCGGCCGGCAAAGCGCTTTCTTTGCCAGCAGCGCGCAGCTTTCGAAATCCCCGCCGATGCCGACCCCAACCACGATCGGCGGGCAGGGGTTGCTCCCGGCTTTTTCCACCGCCTGCACGACCTGCCCGATCAGGTCTTCCTCCGAAGCGGCGGGCGTCATCATATGGATGCTGCTCATGTTTTCGCTGCCCGCCCCTTTCGGTGCGACCGTCAGCTTGAGCCGGTCCCCTTCCACCAGCCGCAGATGCAGCACCGCCGGGGTGTTGTCCCCGGTATTTTCCCGGCGCAGCGGGTCGCCCACAACCGAACAGCGCAGCAGCCCTTCCAGATATCCCTGCCGCACCCCTTCGTTGATCGCGTCCTCCAGCCCTTTTACATGCGCGTCCTCCCCCAATTCGGCAAAGACGACTGCCATGCCTGTGTCCTGGCAGACGGCGATCTCCAGTTTTTCCGCCGTTTCATAATTGCGCACGATATCCCGCAAAATCTCCCCGCCCAACGGGGATTCTTCCTGCGTACAGGCATATTTCAGACAGCTTTTCAAATCCTCCGGCAAAATCCGGTTGGCTTCGATACACAGTTCCTTTACTGTTTGGACGATCAGATCCCGTTCAATTTCCCGCATTTTATCGCACCCGCTTTCCGTCTAATAGTACCAGCCACGGTTTTTCATGCACCAGCATCGGGTCGTTGCGATATAGCAGGATATCCGCATCCTTCCCGGCTGCCAGCGTACCCACCCGGCGTTCGATCCCACAAATCCGCGCAGCCTGCGCTGTAACCGCTTCCAGTGCAGCCTGTTTATCCATCCCGGCGTTGAAGGCCAGCCGCGCGCTCATCATCAGATACCCACACGGTACCTCCGGATGGTCGGTACAAATGGCCACCTGCACCCCGTTAGCCTGCAAAATACCCGGCCCGGCGATATCCGCCTGCGCCAGTTCCGGCTTGGTTCGCGCCCCGATCAGCGGCCCGGTGATCACCATCGCCTTTTCCGTCGCCAATTCCTGCGCCACCAGATGCCCTTCGGTCCCATGCACGATCACATACCGCAGCCCGAATTCTTTTGCAATCCGGATACCGGTAAAAATATCGTCTGCACGGTGGGCGTGGATATGCGCAGGGATTTGCCCGCGCAGCAGCGGCAGCAGCGCTTCGCATTTGGCGTCATATTCCGGCTCGTCCGCGTCCTCGTCCTCGGCAGCCCGCTGCATGTCCGCCATATACCGTTTGGCTTTATAAAGCTGTTCGCGTACCATCGCCGCGATCGCCATACGTGTCACCGGTCCATTGCCTTTTTCATGGTAGCTGGTTTTCGGGTTTTCGCCAAACGCCATTTTGATTGCCAGCGGCGCCCGCAACAGCATATTGTCCACCCGGCGCCCGCCGGTTTTCATTGCGCACATCTGCCCAGCGATCGGGTTGGCGCTGCCCGGCCCGGTCACCACCGTCGTGACCCCCCAGTCCAGCGCTTCCGAAAAAGCGCGGTCCGCAGGGTTGACTGCATCCAGCCCCTGCAGCTGCGGGGTACATGGGTCGCAATCCTCGTTCCCATCGTCCCCCTCGAACCCAAGCCCGTCCTCCCACATGCCGATATGGCAGTGGGCGTCGATCAGGCCGGGCAATGCGATGCTTCCTTTGGCATCGACCTCATCGCCGCATAAAGCGGGGCAGTCCGCCATTTCCCCCAATGCGGCGATCTTCCCACCGGCAGTTTCCAGATACCCATCCGGTATCACCTGGCCTGCCATGGTGTGGATATTTGCATGGATGATCCTCATAAAATACTCCCTTGGCCTGTGATATAAAAAAGGGCGCTTATGCGCCCTTTCCATGGTTTGTTATCTCGAAGAATTGCGGCTTCTGGATGTACCGCGCTTCATATCGGTATACTTTTTCAGATCGGACATTTTATCATCGCTGGCCTGTTTAAATTTGCTCATCATATCCTCAAAGGACATGTTTTCATTGGTGATCGGCTGACGGCGATCAAATCCAAACGAAACTTCCCGCGGGGCCCTGCGCTGATATGGCGCGCGCTGCGGGCGCTCGCCGCCCTGCGGCTGCCCGCCCTGATGGTTCCTGGAAGGTCCTGCCGCCGGCTGAGGGGCTGCTGATGCCGCCTGCTTGATCGACAGGCTTACCTTCCCTTCCGGGGTGATGCCTATCACCTTCACTTTAGCCATCTGCCCCATAGAAAGGTAGTCGGAGATCTCCTTGACATAAGAAGATGCGACTTCAGAAATATGTACCATGCCGGTTTTCCCGCCCGGAAGCTCAATAAAAGCGCCGAACTTGGTGATCCCCGTCACTTTTCCCTCCAGAATGCTCCCTACCTCAAGCTGCATACAGATTACGCTGCCTCCTTCAAATTCCTCTCTTTTCTCTATTCAGGCATTTAAGAGCCGGCTGCATCCCGAAAGACATGCTCGTCCGGGAGGCCCATATCCAACTGCTCCCGCGCGATACGCGAAAGATAAGCCTGGTCATCCCCCAAACCCAACAGGCGTTCGGTTTCCTTGTTGGACAGCCGCTGCTGCTCCATCTGTTCCTCGATGGATGCCAATTGCTGCCGTTTTTGGCTGATCTGCATCTGCAAGCCCACCAACGACACCACCACATAGGCGGAAAACGCAAAAATCCCCAGCCGCAGGAGCAGGCTCATTTTTTTACTTCTGATCTTTTTGGCCAAAACTCATAGACCTGCCTTTCCACTTCGATTCTTACGTCGTTTCCCCCTAATGCTGCTTTTTAAATTATACAATAAACCGTTCTGTTTTTTCAAGTGTGAAGTCATATTTTTCGGTTGTTTTTTTATAAAAAGTGCCAGCCGCCGGGCAATTTGAGCCCATTTTGCCTGTAATTTCCGCAGGATATGCAAAACCGGGCGCACCAGCAGCCTGCCTAAAATCCCCAACACCCATTTTACGGCGCCAATGATCCGTTTGGATATCCCAATCAAGCATGCGCCGACCGTACAGTAATACAGGATAAACCCAATCAGTTCCCCGATCAGTACAAACATCCTGATCCGTCCGCAGTCGGCTAAAAGCTGGTAAAAAAAGGTCGCCGCCGCACATAGCGCCGAAAACAGGATGTCCTCCACAGCGACTGCAAAAGTCCCGTGGCGGATGGCGATCCGCAAAATCCGCAGCACATCATAGCATACCCCAAGCGCCCCGCCCAACAGGATCGCCGCCAAAAACACCTTTGTCTGTCCCGCTACCGTGATTTCGATCTTGCCCGCCCCCTCCCGTCTTCACTGTCCTGGGTTCAGCGGAACAGCTTGCCCAGGATCCCGCTGCGGCTGGACAGGTTATCCGCATAGGAAATCCCGTCGATCCGTTCGCCTTCCAGGCTCAGTTCGCCGGTATCCACATCGATCCGGTTGATATGCAGCCCTTCGCCCCGGATCGCCAATTCCGCGTTTTGACAGTAAAGCACGACCATCTGTTCATCGCAGCTTTCCATTTCGGTAACGCCCGAAATGCTGATACGTTTGCGCCCTTCCAGAATGATATTGTGCGGGGCCGCCGCCTTCTTTTCCTCTCCCATTGTATTGAACGCCATTTGCTTTGCCCTCCCATGACAGTTTTTCCTTTTATGTTTATGCGGCCGGCCGGCCTTCTATGCCGGCGCTGTGCTGGCAAAGCCCACGGCAGAAGGCGCTTTTTGTCTTGCAGCCGATGCAGAAGTATGTTAAACTGGATATATCCGGGGCGTCTGTTTTTTACCCGGCTTTTTCTTTTCTTATGAACGATCGCATAGATTGGGAGGGATTATTTTGGATCACAATTTTGACCTGATCGTCATCGGCGCAGGCCCAGGCGGTTATACTGCTGCGGAACATGCCGCCAGGCAGGGGCTGCGCGTCGCCGTGATCGAGCGCCACAAGCTTGGCGGCTGCTGCATCAATTACGGCTGCATCCCAACCAAAGCATTTATCCATGCGTCCAGCCTGTATTCCAGCCTGAAAAATTGCGGGCAGTTCGGGCTTGTAGCCGGGGAAACCGGGTTTGATTTCCCGGCTGTCTGCGCTTATAAGGACGATGCGATCGCCCGTTTCCGGGAATCGGTCGGGCAGGAATTTGACCAGCTCGGGGTCGTTTTTATCCAGGGGACGGCGCAGATTGTGCGGGAAGGCGTTGTGAGCGTCACCGCCGCCCAAGGGGGCAAAGAAGTTTTCCGTGCCCGCCATATCCTGATCGCCACCGGCGCCAGGGCCTATAAGCCGCCGATCCCCGGGATCGACCTGCCCGGCGTGGTCACCAGCTGGGAGATCCTCGGTACCCCCCATTGGGATTACGACCAGCTGGTCATCCTCGGCGGCGGGGTGGTCGGGGTGGAATTGGCCTCGGTTTTCAATGCGTTCGGCGCAAAGGTCACCATCATCGAGCAGGCCCCTCGTCTGCTCGGCCCGATGGATCGCGAAATTTCCGAGAGCCTGGAAAAAATGCTGCGCCGGCGCGGGATCGATATCTACACCGAAGCATCCGCCACTGCAATCGAGCAAACTGCGGATGGCCGTCTCTGCTGCCGGTTCCGGATGAAATCCGGGCTGCCCGGACAGCTGGAAGCGACCCGTATTTTGGTCGCCGCCGGACGCCGCGCATATCTCGACGGCCTGACCGCCGACGGCCTGACGCTTGAAACAAAGGATGGTCGGATCGCGGTGGACAGCAATTTCCAGACCAGCATCCCGAATGTTTTTGCAGTGGGGGATGTGATGGAAACGGTCCAGCTGGCCCATCTGGCTTCTGCCGAAGGGGTCTGCGTAGTAGATAAGCTTTGCGGGAACCCGCCGTCGGTACTGCTTTCCACCGTCCCGAGCTGCGCGTTTGTCGAACTGCCGGTCATACCCACCTGTATCCATGTCAATCCCGAGATCGCTTCGGTCGGTATTTCCGAAGAACAGGCAATCCGGCATGGCATTTCCGTCAGCTGCGGCCGGTACGATATCCGCACCAATGGCAAAGCGATCATTTCGAAGGAATCTTCGGGATTCATCAAGCTGGTATTTGAATCCCATCGCAAGGTATTGATCGGCGCGCAGATGATGTGCCCGCGCGCTTCGGATATGATCGGGGAGATGGCTACCGCCGTAGCCAACGAGATGACTGCCCGGCAGCTTTTATCCGCCATGCGCGCGCATCCCACCTTTAATGAAGGGATTGGGGAAGCCATCCGCGACTGCCTGGAAAAAAGCCGCTGAAATGATTTTCCCCGCATATCCCGCCATATTTTAAGCTTTTTGCCCGGCTGGGAACGGCGGGCAAAAAGCTTGACTTTTTTATGGGGTTTGTATATAATCGTCTGTGTATGGCAATGAAGGGAAAAACTGCTTTTTTCCGCATCCAGAGAGATGTCCTGTAAGCTGGGAAGACATCTGTGGGGCAAGCAGGGGCCGTCCCGGAGCTTTCCGGTGTTGAGCCGGACGTGCCGGAGCGTTAATCCGTTTTGAGCGGCGCTGTTTTGGCGCAAATTGGGTGGTACCGCGGATGGTGTATTTTTACGCTTTTCGTCCCAAACCGGGATGGGGAGCGTTTTTTATTTTCAGGATCTTTAACAGGAAAAAGGAGCGATAAAAACCGATGGAATGGACTGGACTGAACGAACTGCGCGAAAAATTCCTGCGCTTTTTCGAAAGCAAGGGGCATTTGCGCCTGCCGAGCTTCCCGCTGATGCCTGCGGCGGATGAAGCGAGCCTGCTGCTCATCAACTCCGGGATGGCGCCGATGAAAAAATGGTTTCTCGGCATTGAAACGCCGCCCCGCAAACGGGTGACCACCTGCCAGAAATGTATCCGTACCCCGGATATCGAAAATGTGGGCAAGACTTCCCGCCACGGCACTTATTTTGAAATGCTGGGGAATTTCTCCTTTGGGGATTATTTCAAGCATGAAGCGACTGCCTGGGCCTGGGAATTCATCACCAAGGAATTGAAGCTTCCGGAGGACCGGCTGTGGGTTTCGGTCTATGAGGACGACGACGAAGCGGCTGAGATCTGGACCAAAGAGGTCGGCGTCGACCCCTCCCATATCGTACGGCTCGGCAAGGACGACAACTTCTGGGAGATCGGTTCCGGCCCATGCGGCCCGTGCTCCGAAATCTATTTTGACCGCGGTGAACAGTATGGCTGCGGCAAACCCACCTGCGGCGTCGGGTGCGACTGCGACCGGTATGTCGAGTTCTGGAACCTGGTCTTTTCCCAGTTTGACAGCGACGGCAACGGCAATTATACCCGCATGGAACATCCGAACATCGATACCGGCATGGGGCTGGAACGTCTGGCCTGCATCATGCAGGGGGTGGACAACCTCTTCGAAGTGGATACCGTGCAGAATATCATGAAGCATATCGCACAGATTGCCCAGGTCAAATATCATGACGACGAAAAGAAGGATGTTTCGCTGCGGGTCATCACCGACCACATCCGTTCGACCGTCTTTATGGTAGGCGACGGCATCCTGCCGCAAAATGAAGGGCGCGGCTATGTCCTGCGCCGGCTGCTGCGGCGTGCTGCCCGTCACGGCCGCCTTTTGGGCATCCATGAGCCGTTCCTTTATAAAGTTGCCCAGACGGTCATCCATGAAAATGCGAACGCCTATCCCAGCCTGGTAGAAAACCAGGACTATATCGTAAAAGTGATCCAGGTGGAAGAGGAACGCTTTGCCCGCACCATCGACCAGGGTATGGAGATGCTTGGCAACATGATCGACAAGATCGATTCCTCGGTGGAAGATCGAGTCCTGAAAGGGTCCGACGCCTTCAAGCTGTATGACACCTTCGGATTCCCGGTCGACCTGATCCGTGAGATCCTGGCCGAACGCAAGATCACGCTGGATGAGGAAGAATTTACCGCCCGGATGAACGAGCAGAAACAGCGCGCCCGTGAAGCGCGCGCCGCATTGGGCGATCTGGGCTGGGAGGAAGATATCCTGGCCGACGTCAAGGACCACGGACATTTTGTCGGTTATACCGATTATACTGCACAGGCCAAGGTCCTGGCGCTCATCAAGGATAACCAGCGGGTGGAGGAACTCACTGACGGGGAGCTCGGTTCCATTGTGCTGGACATCACCCCCTTCTATGCCGAAAGCGGCGGCCAGGCGGGTGATTCCGGCCTGCTCAAAGGGGAAAGCAGCGTCTTTAGCGTTTATGACACCAAAAAATCCAAAGGCGGCCATTTTGTCCATGTTGGCGAGCTGACTGCCGGCAGCATCCGGGTGGGCGACACGGTCACAGCGGCGATCAACACTGACCGGCGTGCGGATATCATGCGCAACCACACGGCATGTCATCTGCTGCAGGCTGCATTGCGCAAAGTGCTGGGCGACCATGTACACCAGGCGGGCGCTTTCTACGACGACCATATCTGCCGGTTCGACTTCAGCCATTTTTCCGCTGTTACCAGCGAGGAACTGGCCAAGGTCGAGGCGATCGTCAACCGGGTCATCCTTGCTGCTATTGACGTGCAGGTCAAAGAGATGCCGATCGATGAAGCGAAAAAACTTGGCGCGATGGCGCTGTTCGGTGAAAAATACGGGGATATCGTGCGGGTATGCAATGTGCCGGGCGAATCGACCGAGCTTTGCGGCGGTACCCATCTGGACAATACGGCAAAAGTCGGGCTGTTCAAGATTTTGCGTGAATCTTCGGTGGCTGCCGGCGTGCGCCGGATCGAAGCCGTCACCGGCAAAAACGTGCTGAAATTTATCGATGGGCAGGAAAAACTGCTGGCCGATACGGCAGCCGCCCTCAAGGTCGGCAATGTGGCGGAACTGCCTGTGCGGGTATTGGCGCTCAACGCGGAAATGAAGGCCATGCAGAAAGAACTGGACGCCCTGAACAGCAAAATGGCGGAAGCGCGTGCAGCCAATATGTTTGAAAATTCGCAGATCGTAAACGGCGTGGTGATCGCATCAGCCAGTTTGAACGGGGTAAAGATGGAAGCATTGCGTACATTGGGCGACCGTGTGCGCGATACCAGGCCAAAGGCGGTCGGTGTTTTTGCCAACATCAATGAGGGCAAGGCAAATATCCTGGTTGTCTGCGGCAAAGAAGCCGTTGCCAAAGGCGCGCATGCCGGCAAAATCATCAAGGAACTGACTGCATTGTGCGGCGGCAGCGGCGGCGGCCGGCCGGATTCCGCCCAGGGCGGTACCTCCGAGATTTTCCGGGTGGATGAAGCGCTCTCCCAGCTGTCGGCAATCGTTGGGAAATTCGTGAAATAAGATACGCCGGCCGCCCCCGGCCGGAAAATCCAATGGGGGCAGGATTTTGGGCAGGAAGGAGGCGGACAGAATGGATTGCCTTTTTTGCAAGATCATTGCCGGGGAAATCCCGAGCAAGAAAATCTATGAGGACGAGCTGTGCTATGCCTTTTATGACATTGAACCGCAGGCGCCGGTGCATTTCCTGGTCATCCCGAAAGAACATATTTCGGGAGCCAATAAGATCTCAGAAGAAAATTGCGGGACGATCGGGCATATGTTTGCAGTCATTGCAAAAGTCGCAAAAGAACTTGGCTGCGGCAACGACTTCCGGGTCGTGACCAACTGCGGGCCGATGGCCGGGCAGGCGGTTGCGCACCTGCATTTCCATGTGCTGGCAGGCAGGAACCTTTCCTGGCCTCCGGGCTGAGCAGGACATTTCAAAGCCTCCCTTGTGCAAAGGGAGGTGGCGCGGCGCAGCCGTGACGGAGGGATTGCCCTGCCGCCCACAACCCCTGGCGGTTTTTGCACAATCCCCCACCGCCTTCGGCGGAGCCCCCGCACACAAGGGGGACAAGGGAAAAGGAATACGGTGGAGCCCCTGCATACAAGGGGAACCGAATTCCTGGTTTTAACACAAAAAGGGCAAGGAGCCTTTCGGCTCTTTGCCCTTTTCTATGTCTTTCTTCCGCCGCCCGGTTGGTCGGGGGCGCCTTTCGGTATCGTTTTTTGCGGGCTGATTCAAAATTGCGCCACATATGGGTCGACCTGCATCTGTGCGGCGCCGACCGCCGCTGATTCCAGCTTATAAGCGCTCAGTTGCAGCCAGCTGCCATCCTGTGAAAATGGAAGGATCGCGCAGGCTTGTTGCAGTTCCGGCAGGTAGTCGTCCAAATAAAGCGACACCGGCCCGCCCAGAATAATGTCGCAGTCAAAAGCCGTATGCAGCATCCACACCAGGTGCAGCAGGCTTTTTTTATAAGTTTCCCAAGCTGCGCGATATTTTTCATTCCCGCGCTGCAAATTCACAAAAAAATTGTCCAGGCGCCCCCCAGCGCACTGGGTCAAAACGTTGGCAGCGCAGAACAGATTCGCGCATCCCCGCGCCCCGCAGCTGCAAAACGGCCCGTCCGGTTTGAGCGGCAGGTGCCCAAAATTCCCGGCTTTCAGGTGTTCCCCCGTCCATTCCCCCTGCGCCGGCAGGATCGCACCCGCTATATTCCGGCTCAGGGAAAGGTACAGGCTGTTTTTGGGGGTGGGTCGTCCGCGGCGCTCGGCATATCCAGCCGCCTGCGGCTCGCTGAACAGCAGGCAGCGGAATGGGAAAAACTCGGAAAAGCTGGCAAGCGAAACCTTGTGAAAGGCGCTGTCATCGGTATATGCCACCTGCCGGCCATCCGGTGAGATCTGGGCCGGCAGCACGATCCCCACCCCAAGCAATTGTCCGGCGGCAGTGTTTGGGCTATCCAGGAAGTTACAGGTAAGCTGTGCAGCTTCCCGGAAATAGGCGCGTTGGTTGGAAAATTTGAGCCGCACCCGTTGGTTTTTGAGCACTGTCCCCGTAAGGTCGCACACTGCCATTGTCAGGTGATTGGCTGAAATCTCCACCCCGGCAGCCAGCCGCGCCTGCCGGTTAAACGCCACTGCACGCGCGCACCGCCCGCCGGTAGACACCAGCGGGCCTTTATCCTCCACCAGCCCCATCTGGGCCAAATCCCGGAGGTTTTGGGTGACGGTGGGCAAGCTCATCCTGAGCGCATACGCGATCTCTTGCCTGGAAAGGGCGTCATGCGTATACAGATAATGAAAAATCCTACTGCGGTTGATCTGCCGGATATCTGGGCTTTCTGATGACCTGCCCATTGCCTGACCCTCCTTTTCTGGCTGCCGGCCCATACAGGGCCAGCAAACATTTCCGGTTTTTATGCTACCGGATTTTTGCCGCTTTTGCAAGCAGAAAATAAAATTTATGTTGCCCCTTCCCGGAAAGAGGGCTATAATAGTGTTATTATGGCAAAATCAGGCGATGTATCGCAGAAGATGGCATCGTCTGTACCGGCGGCGGTATAGATACGGTTTGAGCGGTACGCATGCAACATGTGGGGGCGGATAATCATGCAGGAATTTTTGCGGATACTTGAGATTCAGGCGGTGCTCCTGATCTATCTGCTGGTGGGGGCAATGTGCCAGAAACGGGGTATCCTGGACAAATCTTCCCGGGAGGGGCTCACTGCCCTTCTGCTCCGGGTCACACTGCCCTGTATGGTGTTCAAATCCTTTGACCAGGACATCACGCCGGAACAATTGATTGAGGTATCCCAGATGCTGATTATTGCATTCATCATCAGTACCCTCTCGACCATCCTGGGCAAACTGCTTTACCGCAAACAGCCGTTTGAAAAGCGCAGCGTGCTCGAATACGGCACCCTGATCAGCAACTGTGCATGCGCCGGGCTGCCGATGGTTTCATCCGCATATGGCCCGACCGGTCTGCTTTATGGGGCCATTTTTGTGATCCCAACCCGTATTTTCATGTGGTCGGCAGGCGTTTCAATGTTTACCAAATCCGATTGGCGCACTTCGGTCAAAAAGGTATTGTTCAATCCTTCGATCATTGCAGTGGAGCTCGGGCTGCTGTATATGTTTTTTCCGATTCCGATCCCGCTGCCCATTGATACCGCCATATCCAAGATGGGAGACGCCACTGCACCGATGTCAATGATTATCATTGGTGCTATCTTAGCGGATATAGACCCCCGGACCGTGCTGGACAAATTGATCCTGGGCGCTTCCGGTATCCGGCTGATCGCTATCCCGCTGGCTGTACTTGCCTTTATGCGGCTGCTGGGGATGGGAGAACTGTCCACCCAGGTGAGCGTCATCATGACCGGCATGCCGGTCGCTTCCACCACCGCCCTTTTGGCCCAGCAATACGGCGCCGATTACACCTTCGCTTCCAAGTGCGTGTTTGTGTCGACCGTCCTTTCGCTCATTACCATCCCCCTGCTTTCCCTGCTGCTGTGACACACTTCGCTGAAAAAATAAACAGCTTCCTGCAATGGGGCGTCCGCCCTGCAGGAAGCTGTATTTTTTTACGGTTTTATTTTCCCGGTCAGGTGTTTTTCATGATGACGCTCTCAATGATGTCCACAACATCCTCGCAGGCGTCCAGGCACATTTCCGAGCCTTCGAAAATGGTCATCCAGACCATCGTATCGCGCGTATCGGCTTCCTCGCTGAACAGGTTATGGATGCACCGCGCATGCAGCGCGTCCCCCTCGCTTTCCAGCGCGTTTACCGCCACGATCTTTTCCACAATCGTCTTGGAATTTTTAAAATGCTTGAATTCCCCGACCGCTTCCGCCATGACGCTGCAGCATTTGATGATCAGCGCGGTAAATTCCAGCATTTCCGGCCGGATTTCCTTGACGTTGTACATATACACCCGCCGCATCAGGTCATCAATGGTGTCCACCACCGTATCCAGCTCCTGTGCCATCGAAATGATGTCTTCCCGTTCAATCGGGGTGATGAACTCATGCGCCAGTTGTTTGGTCATCTCATGCCGGTTCATATCCGCAGTATTTTCAATCTGATGCATCGCGTCCATTTTGGCGGGGAAGGTTTCCCTGTCAAAATCGGAAAGCGACTGATGCAGGTAATTGGCCGCTTCCGTTGCGGAAGAAGCGATCGTACAGAAATAACCAAAATAATCAAAATCTTTTTTTCGCAGCAATTTACTCACACAAATTCCTCCTATTGCTTTTAACGTCCCTTCCGTCTTTCGCAGGCCCTTCTCAGAAAATCCGCATAAACAGCAGCGCCATCACAAACCCAAGCGCCCCGCAGCCCGGGAAGGTCAAAATCCAGGCGAGGGCCATCTCCTTGACCACGCTCCAATTGACGGCCGAAATCCGTTTGGAAGCGCCCACCCCCATAATCGCGGTGGTTTTGGTATGGGTGGTGCTGACTGGGATACCGGTCAGCGAAGAAAGCAGCAGGCAGCCGGCTGCCCCGACATCCGCTGCAAAACCTTGATAGGTCTGCAGCTTTACCATATCCATCCCCACCGATTTGATGATCCGGTAACCACCGATCGAAGTCCCGAGCGCCATCACCACCGAGCAAAGCGCCATCAGCCACAGCGGGATTTCAAAATTCCCCACCTCGGCCTGCCCCCGGGCCAGGAAAATCCCCAGCAGGAATACGCCCATAAACTTCTGCCCGTCCTGCGCGCCGTGCATAAACGCCATCGACGCGCCGCCGAAGATCTGTGCGCCCCTGAAAAACGGGAGCGTCTTTTTCCGGTCCATGCGC
>CALXGW010000031.1 GCA_944387965.1 uncultured Anaerotruncus sp.
GCGATATAACATTCCGCCTCATAATACTGCGGCAGGTAGATGAACCCTTCCTCCAGTACCTCCAGCCGCACCAGTTCCCCGCGCTCCACCGCCTGCTGCAGCCCCTGCTCCACCTGTTCCGGTTCGATCTCCAGCAGCCGGGCGCACACTTCTTCCAGTTTCCCACACGGCAGGCAGACATGCCCGTTACCGGTATTATGCCGCAAAATATGCGCCAGCGCTGCTGCGACCCGTTCATATCCGTCCTGCCGGACGCCCTGCGCCAACGCGATCGCGTCCGCCTGTTCGAACGGGACCCCGATTTCCTCCATGCAAAGGGCATACGGGTTTTGCAGGACGATCTCCTGCGCCGCCGGCCCGAATTTTTTCCATACCTTCATCGCGCGGGCGGCATCCACCCCATATTTCGCCAAAAAGGCCATTACGGTTCGTATGCCAAATATTTTTTTATACTCATTGGATATTTGTTCTGCCTTTTTCAGTGAGATCCCGCCGATATTGGCAAGCTTCTGCGGGTTTTCTTCGATCACAGCCAGCGTTTCATCCCCAAACGCCTGCACCAGTTTTTTAGCAGTCGCGGGGCCGACCCCCTTGATCGCGCCGGAAGCCAGGTATTGGGCGATCGCAGAAGCAGTTGCGGGCATCAGCCGCTCATATGCCTGCGCCCGCAGCTGCATCCCGTATTTCGGATGGGTGCCATAGGTGCCGGTCACGATCAGCGTTTCCCCTGCTGCAATATCAGCGAACTCCCCCACAACGGTGACCAGCTCGTCGCCTGCCGCCATCTCCAGCACGGTGAAGCCGGTTTCCTCACTGTGGAAGATCACCGCCTCCACGCTGCCTTCCAGCTTGTAAAGCGCCCCGCTTTCCATCCGACAGCCTCCCTTTTGTCCTGCATTCCTGTTCCGACAACCAGTATAACAAACTTTTGCCGCTTTCGCAATCCGCCGCCTACTGTCCCAGCAGGCTTTCCAGTTCCTCGATATCCCGCACAAATTCGACCCCAGCGCCGCGGGCAAGCTGGATACATTCCTTCGCCTGTTTTTCGGTCAGCCCTGCGTCAAACAGCACATACTGGTACCGCATCGGGTTCTGTTCCCATTGCAGGCTGGCATACGCCGCCGCCAGCTGCTGTTCGGTATCCTTGCCTTCCCCGCCCACCGGGATCAGCCGGTAAAGTTTTACCGGTTTACGCCAAATCCGCAGATGCAGCCAGGTGCAGCAATCCACAAAACCCACGCAGGCCAATATTCCCAGCAATAACCATGGAATCCATTCATACATAATAAATCACCTCTCTGTATCTTATGCAGAGAGGTGATTTTTGCGCATTTTGTTCGGAAAAATGGTTGAGGAAACGTCTTTTACGCCTGTTTTTACCGTTCCCGCCGGTTTTACTCCACCGCTTTCAGCAGGTCCGCCGCCCGGTCGGTCTTTTCCCAGCTGACCCCCAGGTCTTCGCGCCCCATATGCCCGTACGCAGCCAGCTGCCGGTAGATCGGGCGGCGCAAATCGAGCGCACGGATGATCGCTGCCGGGCGCAGGTCAAACACCTGTTCCACCGCCTGCGCCAGCTTTTCATCACTCACTTTGCCGGTGCCGAAGGTGTTCACATTGACCGAAACCGGCCTTGCCACCCCGATCGCATATGCGACCTGCACCTCGCACCGTTTTGCCAGCCCGGCTGCCACGATATTTTTTGCCACATACCGCGCCGCATAGGCCGCCGACCGGTCCACCTTGGTCGGGTCCTTCCCGGAGAATGCGCCGCCGCCATGCCGGCCAAACCCGCCGTATGTATCCACAATGATCTTGCGGCCAGTCAGCCCGCTGTCCCCCTGCGGGCCGCCGATGACAAACCGGCCGGTCGGGTTGACAAATATCCGCGTCTTTTCATCCATCAAATCCGGCGGGATCACTTTCCCGATCACTTCCCGGATGATATCCGCCCGGATCTGCTCGAGTTCCACTTCCGGCGCATGCTGGTTCGATATGACCACCGTATCCACCCGGACCGGGCGGCCGTCTTCATACTCAACCGTCACCTGGGTTTTCCCATCCGGGCGCAGATAACCCAATGTGCCGTTTTTGCGCACCTCGGTCAGCCGCTTGGCCAGCTTATGCGCCAAAGAAATCGGCATCGGCATCAGTTCCGGCGTTTCATCGCTTGCATAGCCGAACATCATCCCCTGGTCGCCGGCGCCGTTGGTATCCGCCTCGTCCAAATTCCCTTCCCGGCGTTCCAGCGCGTTGTCCACCCCCATTGCAATATCGCTGGACTGCTCATGGATGCTGGACAGCACCGCACAGGTCGAGCCGTCAAACCCGTATTTTGCGCGGTCATACCCGATCTGGAGGATGGTCTGGCGCGCAATGGTCGGGATATCCACATAGCAGGAGGTGGACACCTCCCCCATAATCATCACCATACCGGTCGTGACTGCCGTTTCACAGGCGACCCGCGCCATCGGGTCTTTTTCCAGGATCGCGTCCAGGACTGCGTCGGAGATCTGGTCGCAGATTTTGTCGGGATGCCCCTCGGTCACCGATTCCGAGGTGAAAAGGTACTTCGCCATGCAAATAAACTTCCTTTCTGATTGTGTCAACTGAAAAATCGGCCGTTGCCTGGTTTATTCTGCGGGCAAATATGTCCCGCCTGTATCGCCTATCATCCGAAAACCGCCAGTATGCTGTCGCCTACAGCATTGGCTGTCCGGAAAATGCCGGTTTTGCTGCTCATATCGTCATACTCCACCGGGTTGGTCAAAAAGCCCATCTCAACCAGCACTGCCGGCGCATAGCTGTTGAGGGTCACCCGGTAATTAGAGAATTTTGCGCCGCGGTTGGTGCGCCCGGTATACCCCGATACATTGGCTGAAAGCGCCTGCGCCAGCGCTGCCGAACGGCTTTCATAATAATAGACCTCGGTACCCTGCGGCTTATTCGCGTCCTGCGTATACCCGATGCTGTTGCAGTGCAGCGAAATATACAGGTCGGCATCGGTCGTAGCGTCCATCCGCTCATTGATCGACGGGTTGCTGTCGTCCGAACGGGTCATCATCACCTGCGCGCCCAACGATTCCAGACGCTTTTGCACCGCGATAGCTGTCGCCAGGGTGATATCCTTTTCCATCGCGCCATCCGTACCCGGCACGCCGATCGCGCCCGGGTCGCTGCCGCCATGTCCCGCATCCACCGCAATGGTGAAGCCGGAAAGCGGCTGGCTGCCGGAAGTGACCTGTGGCGCATTCTTCGCAAAAATGTTTACGCCGCCATTTTTCCCATAGGTGATGTCATATCCCCACATATCCCCTGCAATCGTAAAAGCCAATTGGGTGGAACTGCCTTCGGATGTGACCTTCACCCCACTGAACACCTCGCTGCCCTGCATATAGCTTTGCAGCTGCGCAGCCGCATCGGCGGAAAAGCTGGTGCGGAACAGGGTCACATAGAAGGTATCGGTATCCTGGTAAGCGCGGAACATCGGCCGTGCTTCGCCGGGGAAGGAATATACCTCCCCTTTCCCATCGCTCGTGCGGCCATAAATGGTTTCAGACACGTTAAGGGTCAGCGCTCCGGAGGAAGTGAGCGGCTGCACGGCTTCTTTTGAAATCCAGCCGCCGGTGGACAGTTCATATAAACTCCCGCTGATATCTGAAACGGTGTCGATACCGCCCAGCTTTGCTGTTTCAATGAATGCGCTGCGATTGGCGTCCTTATAAATGACCGCCGCCGTATTCTTCACCTGGACTGCCAGCTTATCGTTTCTACCGGTCAAAAATACGCTTCCTGCTGATTCATACTGCGTTTTCCCATTCAGTGTATAAACGACCGGCCCCAGGTTTTTGGTGCCGCTCACATCCCAAGCCTCTATTTTTGCCGAAAAGGTTGCCGGCACCCCTTCCACCGCAGTTGCCGCCTGTTGTTTCAGCTGCACCTTCTTGCCGCCGACCGTCGCCGTCACCGAAGCCCCCGACGGCGCCACGCAGGAAAGGGTCATCGTTTCCCCGCTGTAGGTCGCGCAGTCATAGGTCGGCGCCATGCTCGAGATCACTTTGGTGGTCGCTGTGCTTCCTGCTGTGCTTCCCCGTATGATCGTCACTGTTTCCTGCTGATCGCCCTGCCGGAAGGTGAAGACGTTTTTTCCCTGGTCGAGCGATACAAATACGCCGAAGCTCCCCCGTTCGCCCCTTGTCTGCACCGCTTTCCCATTCATTGACAGCGAAGCCTGCGGGTTTGAGCCGCCGGTGATGAAGTAGCTGTCGGCGCTGGTAGTGATCTTCCCCTCAGGCCGGGATATATAGAGCCCCGACGGTACTTTTAAGCTGACATGGCTGGTGATGTAATCCATATCATTATATGAATTCGCCGCAAAGGTTTCCGTATGCAGCCCGCATACAACCGATAAGGCCAGCACCAGGCTGCACGACCTTCTCAGCAACACGCCAAATTTCATTTTACAACCCCCATTCCTACATTTCATTGTCTATTTTTCCTGCCCCTATACCCTTCCTGTCAAAACCACACTCATTTTGTCGATCCCAAATATCAAAAAAACGCCCGGTATCCGCCGAGCGTTTTTTGTCCTCATCTCTCGGTCTTCCCGCAGGATTTGGCACCTTGCAATGCAGGTTGCCGGGCTTCATCGGGCCTGTCCCTCCGCCGCTCTTCATAAGGTGGATATTCGGTTGTTGATGTTTATTTTAACATGCGGCGCACTGCTTTGTCAAGCCAGCTGCCCGGATGTAAAAACAGGAAACGGCAGGATGCCGTTTCCTGTTTTTTCCTTTTTCCATTTATGCGGTTTTTCCCGCATGCTCCCGCTTTACCAGCCGTGCGATCGGTTTATATACCAGGTAGGTGATCGCCCCGTTGATCCCCGCCTTGACCAGGTTGAACGGGATAATAACCGGGACAAGCAGCTCCAGCACCTGTTCCATCGGCGCCCCCATAAAGATCGGGGTAAAGATCAGGTTGCAAATCGCCATAACCGCCGTCATCATAATGACGCCGGAAACGATCGCACCCAAAGCGCCCCCACGGCTATGGTACTTCTGATAAATGCAGCCCGCCAAAACCGCAAAGCTGCCGGTCGCAAGGAAATGCATCACGATCCCGATGATCCCGGAACTTGCGCTGACTGTAATCCCCTGCAAAACGGACACCGCCAATGTCAGCCCCAGGCCGGCCATCGGTCCATACAGGAAGGTGCAGATAAAGATCGGGATATCTGCCGGGTCATATTCCATCCACGGGGCAGCCGGGAACAGCGGGAAATGCACAACCGCCACCAGGATGACCGACAGGGCAGCCAGCATCGCCATGGTTGTCAGTTTACGGGTGTATTCGCTTGCTTTCATACTCATTACCTCCAAAAATGGAGCCTGCCGGGAACATGAAAAAACCCTTGAACGCGGTCGTTCAAGGGCGTCAGCGTGTCTTTGGGAATCCCCATACCGGATACGCCGTTTCTTTCATCCGGACTATACCGCCAGTGAGGAATTGCACCTCGCCCTGAAACAGACTTTTGAAATTACCTTCATTATATACAGGGACCGATCGGTTGTCAAGCGCTGCGGCATGGTATTTTCAGGCAGGAAAAAAGGGCTTGCAGCTGCAAGCCCTTTTTTTGACCCGGTAACCGGGGATTAGTCGTTGATCTTGATAACAACGCCGGAACCAACCGTACGGCCGCCTTCACGGATAGCGAAACGCAGACCTTCTTCGATCGCGATTTCGGTGATCAGTTCAACATCCATTTCGACGTTATCGCCAGGCATGCACATCTCGGTGCCTTCCGGCAGGGTGATGACACCGGTAACGTCAGTGGTGCGGAAATAGAACTGCGGACGATAGTTGTTGAAGAACGGGGTATGACGGCCGCCTTCTTCTTTCTTCAGGATGTAAACCTGGCCACGGACTTTGGTGTGCGGATGAATGGAGCCGGGTTTGCACAGAACCTGGCCGCGCTCGATCTCAGTTCTCTGGATACCACGCAGCAGGGCGCCGATGTTATCGCCAGCCTCAGCATAATCGAGGATCTTGCGGAACATTTCGATACCGGTAACAACCGTCTTCTTGCGCTCGTCGCTCAGACCGATGATCTCAACTTCATCGCCGGTCTTCAGCTGGCCACGCTCAACACGGCCGGTTGCAACGGTGCCGCGGCCGGTGATGGTGAAGACGTCCTCAACAGGCATCAGGAACGGCAGGTCGGCTTTACGTTCCGGAGTCGGGATATAGCTGTCAACAGCATCCATCAACTCGAGGATGCAGGCATACTCCGGAGCGCTGGGATCTTTGCTGGAAGACTC